>JAEXNS010000279.1 GCA_023439605.1 Bacillota bacterium
CTTGACATAAATATTGTATGTTTAAACCACTATCAAATTTTTTATCCAAAGCTATATTTAGCATCTCTTCTGAATAATCAACACCAATTACATCATATCCCATTTTAGCGAATTCCTCAGATAAAGAACCCGTTCCACAGGCTAAGTCGAGTAAGATACACTTTTCTTCTCCCAAATATTTTTCAATAACTTTTTGAAAATATTGTGCTCTTTTTTGATAATTTACATTTTGAGTTAATTTATCATAATAATAAGAAAAAAAATTATAATTACTTTGCATCTTTTTCTCTTAACCTTTTAAAAACTATTTCATAACCATCGCTACCATAATGTAATGAACGATTTACCCTGCTTATTGTTGCGGTACTAGCTCCTGTTTCTTGAACTATATCATTGTACACATGATGTTGATTTAACATTTTTGCCACTTGAAGTCTTTGTGAAAGTGCTTTTATTTCTAATACTGTACATAGGTCTTCAAAAAACTTATAGCATTCTTCAACTGTTTCCAAGCATAATATAGCTTCAAAAAGAGCATCTGTATTTTTTTCTTTTATTTTATTATTCAAAATATCACCTCTATTATTTTTTGTTTTCTTTTAATATGATATCACATTAAAACGCAAAAGTAAAGAATTATACAAATTTATTGACAATTAAAGCTTAAATTTTGTGCCTGTATCAATTGTTCTTCTGCATTTTTTAACATAAGTTCAGATACATTTTCTCCGCCCATAATTCTTGCTATTTCTTTCTTTCTCTCATCAAAGTTTAGTTGATAAACATTTGTAGATGTTCTGTCTTCTATTGTTCTTTTCTCTATTAACAAATGATTATCACCCATAATTGCTATTTGAGCGAGATGAGTAACACATAATACTTGTCTTATGGAACTTATTTCTTTTAATTTAATTCCTATTTTTTGTGCTGCTCTACCACTAACTCCAGTATCTATTTCATCAAAAATCAATGTAGGAATATCATCTTTATCTGTAACAACATTTTTTAATGCCAACATTATTCTTGACAATTCTCCACCAGATGCTATTTTAGCTATTGATTTTGGTGTTTCTCCCTTATTTGCAGATATTAAAAACTCAACGTTATCCATTCCATTTATAGTAAGTTTACCTTTCTCATGCTTAACTTCAATGATAACATTTGGCATATCTAGAAATAACAATTCTTCTGTTACTCTTTTTGAAAAATTATCTGCAGTTTCTTTTCTAAAATTAGATAATTCTTTAGCTTTTTCTGTAACTTCCAGTAAAAGTTTTTCTTTTTGTTCATTTAAACTTTTCAGCTCATCTATAGATGTATTCATGTTTTCAATTTCTAAAACAGCCTCTGAATAAAGCTTCATAAGTCCGTTTATATCTGTGTTATAAGCCCTTCTTAGCCTGTTTAAAATATTTATTCTGTTTGTTATATAATCAAACATTTGAGCATCAATTTCTACTTCACTTGCTTTTTTAGA
Organism: Bacillota bacterium; assembly: GCA_023439605.1. Classification (GTDB taxonomy): domain Bacteria; phylum Bacillota; class Clostridia; order Oscillospirales; family Ruminococcaceae; genus JAEXNS01. The sequence continues at coordinate 1,478 of JAEXNS010000279.1, forward strand.
TATTTCTTCAGAAATATCATCTAGTTCTACTCTAGCTGAATTTATTCTTTCAAGAATAGGTTTAATATCTGGAATAAATTCTTCAACCATATTTAAATTGGCTTCAACATCTACTAACATATCAATAATGCTAGTTTGCTCCTCACCATTTAAAATAAACTGAGAAGTTTGAAGTGATTTTGAAATTAAATCTGCATTTTTTAATTTAATGTATTCATCTTCTATTTTTAAATCATCTTCGTCCAAATTCAGTTCTTCTAAATCTTGAATAATTTGATTTAAATAAGATGCTCTTTCTTTTTTGTTTTGCTCAATCTTTTTTAGTTCGCCTATTTTTCTAGCTATATTTTGTAAGGCTTTAAAAGATTCTTTATATTGGTTTAAACAACTATAATCACCTGAAAAACCGTCTAAAATATCTAAATGCTTTTCTGGTATAAGCAGTATTTGATTGTCATGTTGTCCATGAATATTTATAAGAAATTCTCCTATTTTTTTCAAAACAGAAACGGATGTTAACTTACCATTTATTCTTGCAACACTTCCACCATCCGCACTAATTTCCCTTGTAATAGTTAGTTCCCCATCTTCACATTCTATTCCATTTTCCAGTAAATTATCTGTTACATTTTTAGATAAATCAGTAAACAAGGCAGTTATAATCGCCTTAGAAGCACCTGTTCTAACTATATCCTTAGTTACTCTTTGTCCTAATATAGCGTTTATTCCATTTATAAGTATAGATTTACCTGCACCTGTTTCTCCTGTAAAAACGTTAAAATTTGAAGCAAAAGGAATAGATGCTTTTTGAATTACCGCCAAATTTTCTATATAAACTTCTCTTAACATGATATCACTTTCACCACCTAATCATGAATCAATTTATTTATTTCTTGTACAAAGATTTCAGCCATTTCCTCTGTTCTCATTAATACAAAAATAGTATCATCACCTGCAATTGTTCCAACTATATTTTCCATATGAATCGAATCAAGTGCCACACATGCTGCCTGTGCCATTCCTGCATGACATTTTACAACTACTGTATTTAAAGCATAATCTACTGAAATTGCAGTTTCTGAAAAAATCAGATTTGCTTGTGAGTCTTCCAAATAGTTATTTTTAGGAACTGAATATTTGCTTAATCCATTATTCATTTTCTCTTTTATTAACCTTAATTCTTTTATATCACGTGAAACAGTAGCATGTGTTACATTATAACCATTTTTAAAAAGCATTTCTTGTAACATATCTTGAGTATATATTTCATTGTGTTCTATTAATTCAAGAATTTTTGAATGTCTTTTATTTTTCATGGATTACTCCTTTTATTGATTTCATCATTTTTTTATTTAAAGAATCATAAAAAGTGCTTCCTGTCATGTCTATAATATTTATTTTATGTTCTGACTTTTGTATTTCTATTGTATCATGTATATCTAAGTTAATTGGTTCGTTCCCATCAATAGAAAAATACATATTTGATTCCTCTAGTATTTTATGCACTAACTTTATTTTCTTTTCGGTAGAAAATAACATGGTTCTTGAAAAAAGAGAATGTGGACATATCAAATTCATTTCTATACATTCCAACTCTGGCTCAATAATAGGCCCTCCTGCTGAAAGAGAATATGCAGTCGAACCTGTTGGTGTACTAAAAACAACTCCATCCGCTCTATATTTACCAATTAAATGCTCATCTACATACACCTTAAAATCACATATTTTAGAATAAAGTCTAGAAATAACTATATCATTTAGAGCGTTGAAAGTTAAAATCTTATCTTTCTTGTTTATAACTGCCTTAAGCATCATTCTCGGTATTATTTTATAATCACCAGTTATAAGTTTTTTTAAATTTTTTAGTTCATCTGCTTCTAAAGATGCAATAAAACCAAGTCTTCCAGTATTAATTCCCAAAAGTTTTGTGTTATGCCCTATTATAAACTCCGAACAATGAAGAATAGTACCATCGCCCCCTATTGCAATTACAAAATCCATATCACTAACTATTTCTTTAAAAATAACAAAATTAATTTTATCATCATATTCAAAAAAATCTCTATATTTCTCATCTATAAAAATATTTACGTTTTCTTTGTGTAATACTTTAATTACTTCTTTTGAACAATCATAAGCATTTGCTTTATTAAAGTTAGGGAAAATAGCTATATTCATATATTCACCGTTCCTCTTGTATAATTTAACCACAGATTTTAATAAACATTTTTATAATTTTCTTCTTTAAAAGCATTTTCTACAGTATCTTTTACATCTACAATAATTTGTGACTCCGCTGATTTACTTAAATACAACAAATACTCAATATTTCCTTCTCCACCTTTTATAGGCGAATTGATCAAACCTTTTATAAATAAATTATGTTCTTTTATATTTTCTACAACATTTTTCAAAACTAGTAAGTGCACTTTTTTTGATTTAACCACTCCATATTTCTTAATATTTTCTTTACCTGCTTCAAATTGAGGCTTTAATAAAATGACTATTTCACCATTTTCATTTACTAGTTCAATTAACTTAGATAGTATAAGATTTATTGAAATAAAGGAAACGTCCACAGCAATAAAATCAATTGCAGAATCAAAAATTTCGTTGTCAACTTCTCTTATGTTTGATTTTTCCATGTTTACTACTTTTGAATTTCCTTTTAATGTATCATCTAATTGAGAATGTCCAACATCAAGAGCAAATATTTTTTTTGCTCCATATTGAAGCATACAATCAGTAAATCCACCAGTTGAAGCACCTACATCTAAACATACTTTATCTTGAAGATTAATTTTAAAATCTTCTAAAGCTTTTTGTAGTTTATATCCACCTCTACCAACAAATTTTAACTTGTTTATTATCTCCAACTTATCCGTTTCATTTACCAATTTTGAAGGCTTAGTACAAACCTCGTTATTTAATAAAACCTGTCCATGCTTTATTAAAACCTTTGCCTTTTCTCTACTATCAACTAATTCACGTTCAAAAAGTATGACGTCAATTCTATCCAAAATTTTATACCTCACTTAATTTTTCTTTTATAAATTTCAACATTGAACAATGATCTAATCCTAAATTCACTAAAGTACAGCTTACAGATGCATGCTTAACAAAATCTTTTATTCCTTTACGTGAATACTTACCCTTATAATTATGTTTACATAGTTTATCTAAAAAATGTTCTGATATACCGCCATTTTCCATAGATTCTTCAAAGAAAATGATATTTTTATACTTTAAACTTGTCTTAATAACACCCTCGTTTAAAGGAAACACTTTTGTTAGTTTAAGTATATCACAGCTTATATTTTGTTTACTTAAATCAGATTTTACCTTTTCAACTTCATTTATTAATCTTCCATACGTAATAATCAACAAATTAAAATCGCTTGATTCATTTTTATATAACTTATATTCTATATTTATATCTGTATTATCAAAGGTATTTTTTTCATTTCCTCTAGGATACCTAACACACACCAAACCTTTATCTTCATATATAGCTTGATTTAAACATGATTTTAAAGATGCATATGATGACGGAGAATATATAACTACTTCTGGTATACTTGTAAGCATTGGAATATCAAATACTCCTTGATGAGTTTCTCCATCTTCACCAACAACTCCAGACCTATCTATGGCTATAACAATATGCAGTTGAGAAATACTAGCATCATGAATAAGCTGGTCATAAGCTCTTTGTAGAAAACTAGAGTAAACAGCAAATACCGGTATTAAGCCCATTGAAGCTAGTCCTGCCGAAAAAGTTACAGCATGTTGTTCAGCAATTCCAACATCAAAATATCTGTCCCTATGTTCAGATGAAAAATACTGAAGTCCTGTTCCGTACTTCATCGCTGCTGTTACAGCACATATATTTTTATCGTTTCGAGCTAACTTAGTTAATTCAAGTCCAAAAGCAGACGAGAACGAATCTTCTGCAACTACTTCTGGATTTCCTGTATTTATATCAAATTTTGAAATACCATGATATTCACCAGGATTTCTTTCCGCAGGCATATAGCCTTTTCCTTTTACTGTATTTACATGAACAAATACAGGTCTATTATATGACTTGGCAATTTTAAGTACTTCCTCTAGGTGTTGTATATTATGTCCGTCTACAGGACCTAAATAAATGTATCCTAAATCTTCAAACATTGTACTTTTCTTAACTACTGCTCTTTTTAATGCAGTTTTTGACAAAACCAAAGCTTTGCTTATCGGATCTCCAACTACAGGTGTATTTTTTAAAACTTTTTCAACTGTATTTTTTGTATTAACATAGCCTTCTGTATTTCTTATAGTTCTCAAATAATTTGCAAATGCACCAACATTTTTTGAAATTGACATGTCGTTATGATTTAATATCACAATTAAATTCACATTGTTTTTTGCAGCATTATTTAAACCCTCATAAGCTAAACCACCTGTAAATGCACCATCACCTATAACTGCAATTGCATGATTGTTTTTTTCCTGTATACGCATAGCTTCTGCAAACCCACAAGCAACAGATATAGAAGTGCTACTATGTCCACTTATAAAAGAATCATGTTCTGATTCTGAAGGCTTTGGATATCCAGAAATCCCATTTTCCTGTCTTAGAGTATGAAACTTTTCTAACCTTCCAGTTAAAATTTTATGAGTATATGCTTGATGACCTACATCCCAAACTATTTTATCAGCTGGTGAAGCGAAGACTCTATGAAGAGCCAAAGTCAACTCTACTGTTCCTAAGTTTGAAGCAAGGTGTCCACCTGTTTTAGATACTGTATGTATTAAGGTGCTCCTTATTTCTTTACATACATCTTGACACTGTTGCAAATTTAATTTTTTCAAATCTTCAGGAAGTTTTAAGTCTTTTAAGCATATATTTTCTTTATCTTTTATATTTTTCGTATTCATAATTATTTCATTGGAACAGCAAATGCTATTATTACACCTACAATTGCTCCACCAAAAACCTCCAGTGGCGTATGGCCTAAAAATTCTTTTAATAACTTAAATTCATATTGTGCTTTATTTTTTACAATACTCTTATCCTTTTTTGTCAATTCAGAAAAAATGTTGTTAATTTTATTTAACTCTTTTGCATGCATTCCAGCTGCACGTCTTACGCCCATTGCGTCGTAAATAACTATTGCAGATAAAATAAACATAATTGCAAAAAACGTAGATTTAACACCCTCTGTTCTTCCAACCGCAATTAAAGCAGAAATAACTGTTGATGTATGTGAACTAGGCATGCCACCTGCTCCTACTAGTCTTTCTACACTTACTTTATTTTTTTTAATTCCATCTATAATAGTTTTAAGAATTTGTGCAATTAACCATGATAAAATAGCACAAACTAAAATGTAATTGTACATATATTATGTTACACCTTTCGCTAATTTTGTTACTATTTAGCCACATGTAAAGACAGAGATCTTTTGCCAAAGGTCCAGAGCAACCGAGAAGCCCAGTCAACTCCGCCGAGTCGAAACTCTTACAAAATCGTAAACTTTGCCTTTAGGGGCCGAATATTAGCCTAATTTTGTCTATTTAGCAATTTATTTGTTAATTTGATTAAAAATGAATTATCATCGAAATTTTCTAATAACTCTAATGCACGTAGTGTTAATCTTTGTGCTTCTTCTCTAGATTTATCTAATCCAAACAAAGTAACAAAAGTAGTCTTGTTTTGTGCAACATCGCTTCCAATTGGTTTACCTAGTACCTCTTGGGTAGATGTTACATCTAAAATATCATCTATTATTTGAAATGCCAGTCCTAAACAGTGTGCATATTCAGTTGCAATATTTAACTTTTCTAAAGATGCATTTGCAGAAAAGCATCCCATTCTACAAGCAGACTTAATCAACGCTCCTGTTTTCAAAGCATACATTTTTCTTAAATTTTCCTCGTCAACACTTGATGATTTTTCATTTTCCATATCAATTACTTGACCGCCTATCATGCCATTTACACCAACAGCATACGCCAGTTCAGATATTATTTTAACCTTAGATTCTGAAGATAAACGCACATCATTTGCAATCATTTCAAACGGATATACTGAAAGTGCATCTCCTGCAAGTATTGCTGTAGCCTCATCAAACGCTTTATGACATGAAGGCTTACCTCTCCTAAAATCATCATTATCCATTGCTGGTAAATCATCATGTATAAGAGAAAATGTATGAATCATTTCAAGTCCACATGCTGGTGTGATGGCAGAGTATATATCCCCTCCACATAAACGACAAAATTCCAATGTTAAAACTGGTCGAATTCTTTTTCCACCAGCCTCTAAAGAATACTCCATTGCATTTATTATGTTTTTTTGTATTGAAGTTCTATCTAACAAGTTCAAATATTTATTTAAATTTTCGTTAATTATCGAAATATAATCTTCTAAAGAATATTTATCCATTTTCTACTCCTTATTTTTATTCAGCCATATGTTTAAGGCAGAGACATTTTACCAAAAGTCCAGGGCGAGCGTAAAGCCCGATCGACCCGCAGAGTCGAAACCATCGCAAAATCGTAAACTTTAGCTATATAGGCTATAGTAACTATTTTTGTGTAATTTTCAGTTGTGCTTCTTCTATCTCTTTTTTACATTCTGCAGATAATTTTACGCCTTCAGAATATAATTCAACGGATTTTTCTAAGTTTAGTTCACCTTTTTCAAGTAAATCAACTATTTCTTCTAATCTTTTTAATTTTTCTTCAAACATAAATTATCATCCTCACAAATTACTTTTGCTTTAATTTCACCACTATTAAATTTTATTTTAATTTCATCATCGACTTTTAATTGAGAAGATGAGTATATAATCTCCTCTTCTTTATACGTTAATGAAAATCCTCTTTTCAAAACATTTAAAGGATTTAAGCTATCTAATTTTGATATGTAACTATTTATATAATTATCATTTTTAATTAGTATTTTTTCATATTGCCTAAATAATTTATTATTCAATTCTTTTAATTTTAATTCATTTATTTTTAATTTATTTTCCATAGATAATGATTCAAGTTTATTTGAAAGGTTGTTTAAATAATTACTTTTTTTATTTATAATTTCCTTTGTATTAGAAATTATATTTTTTTTCAAAGTTTTAATTTTATCTAATAACTTTTCGTTAGATGGTGCTACTAATTCTGCAGCTGCCGAAGGCGTAGGAGCACGTAAATCTGAAACAAAATCTGCAATAGTATAATCCGTTTCATGTCCAACTGCTGAAATTATAGGTATACTTGAATTATATATAGCATAAGCTACATCTTCATGATTAAAAGAGTTTAGATCCTCAAACGAACCTCCACCACGAGCCAAAATCAAAACATCACATTTTTCATTTTCAGCATCTTTTATTGAAGTGCATATTGATTTAACTGCATTTTCTCCTTGAACCAAAGTAGGAAATACAATCATTTCTCCTAAAGAATACCTTCTAGTAAGTATGTTTATTATATCTTGTAAAGCCGCTCCAGATGTTGCAGTTGCTACTCCTATTTTTCTGGGACAAAAAGGGAGAGGTTTTTTTCTATCTTCATCAAAAACACCCTCCTCAGAAAGCTTTTTTTTCAACTGCTCAAAAGCCAAAAATAAGGCTCCTGTACCATCTATAACAATATCTGTTGCATATACTTGATACAAACCATCTTTTTCATAAACCGAAATTGAACCATATAAAAAAACATTCATTCCATTTTCAGGTTTAAACTTCAAAAGCGAGGCATGGTTATTAAACATCACTACTTTTATAGACGACTCATTATCTTTAAGAGTAAAATAAAAGTGTCCTGATTTATAATGATGTGTAAAATTTGATATTTCACCTTTTATAACTAGTTTGTGAAAATTTGCATCTTCTTTAAACTTAAATGAAATATATCTATTTAACTGTGAAACTGTTAATACGTTATTCATAATTTTTTCCACCCATTAAAAAGGCATATATAGCCATTCCTGCTGCATTATCACAAGAAAATTCAGGTTCAGCAAAAAAAGTATTTTTGTATTTTTCTGTTATTTTATTTTTTATAATAACATTTGACATAACTCCACCGGAATATATAATAGGTATTTCTATATGATTTTCTATAACTCTATTTGTTATTTCAGAAATAACAGAATAAATATAATCTAAACAGTATTTTGCAACATCATACTTACTTTCATTATCCTCAATCATTTTTATACATTTATTTTCTAGACCAGAAATAGAACAGTCCAAAGCTTTCATAAAAGGCTTTATTTTATAATCTTTTTCACTTTTTAAAGCCATTTTCTCCAATTCTTTTCCGCAAGGAAACTTCACTCCTAATTTAGTGCCTATTCTATCAATAGCTTGACCTGCTTTTAAATCTAAAGATGAGGAAATGTGAGTTATTTTTATAATTTCTTCTTTTGAAGGTTCACATAAAAGACAGTCAGTAGTTCCACCACTTACATGAAAAGCTACAAATTTTTTATCAATAATATCTAGTTTTTTTGCAGAATATAAGGCAGCCAACACGTGACCTTTTTGATGTGAAGATTTAAAAACTTCAATTTCATTTACCAGTGATAAAGAGGTGGCAAATGATTCACCACATAAAAAACATGGCATATATGAATTTTCTCTATCTGTAGGTTTTACAGAAACTCCGACTTTCACAACATCTTTAAGTGTTATATTATTTTCTTTTATTAACGTACCTACAACTAAAGGCAATTGTTTTACATGATGAAAAACCGCATCACTTTGTCTTATCCCAATTTCTCCTTCCTTTACAGGTAAAAGCATTTTTGATTGTACTATTTGTTCTTTTAAACTATCATAAATAGCAACCGATGTTGTATAATTACTTGTATCTATTCCAAAATAATAAGGCATGGTTAAACTATACCTGTTCTCTTGAATATGTTCCCAAAAGTCCGTTAACAAAAGCTACGTCTTCAGACTGTGCATATGTTTTTGCAAGTTGAACCGCTTCGTTAATAGCAACGTTTGTAGGTGTAAGTTCATCAAATAAAATTTCATAAAATGCAATCTTTAAAATAGCAAGATTAATTTTTGAAATTCTGTTTATATTACGTTTAGGGCTAAACTTAATAATTAATTCATCAAGTTTCTCAGCATTATTGACTACGCCTTCTACTATTTCCTTAACCTTATCATTTACAGTTATTTCTTCAACTTCATTTGCTATTTCGTATAATTCTTCTATAGTATCATCTCTAAGTAAACTTTCAAATATAATTTTAAATGCACAATCACGTACTTCTCTTCTATTCATAATAATCCTCCAAAATAAATATTATTTATTTTCTTTTTCCTTTTCCCTGTTTATAAAACTTATTCCTGCAATTATAACATTTACTTTAGATACAGTTATTCCTGTCATAGATTGAACTTCTTCTTTAATAGAATTTTGAACTTTTTCAGCAACTGACACAACTCTTGAACCATATTTTACAATTAATCCAATACTTATCTCAACAACATCACCATGTAATTTTATTTTAACTGGATTTTGCTTAACAATTTTATTTTTAAATAAACCCTTATCTAAAGAAATCACTGCCTTTACACCATCAGTTTCATATGCTGTAACCCTAGATATAGTTTTTATTACATCTTCTGATATTTTTAAATCTCCGATTTTTTCTTTATCCATAATACCCTCCTACAATTATAAAACAATTAAATATATTATAACATTTTTTTTTCATTTATACAACTAAAATTTTTTATTTTCTATTTTATAACATTATTTTTTTTGTTAATATTCAGCCATATGTTTAAGGAAAATATATTTTACCGAAGGTCCAGGGCGACCGGAAAGCCCGGTCGACTCCGCAGAGTCGAAACTCTTGAAAACAGTAAACTTTCCCTTTAGAGGCTGAAAAGTAATTTTTTATATTGTCACCTATTTTTTAAGATTTAAGTTGACAATCAAAAGATATTATATTATAATTAAATTGAGATAAAAAATAAATTATTTTTACTGGAGGAATTTTTATGTCTACTGCAACAAAAAATAAAATACAAACTAAGGAAATAGCTTTTGTTGGCTTATTTGCCGCAATAATTGCTATATGTGCACAAATTCAATTTCCCATACTTCAAGTTCCTATTACACTTCAAACTTTTGCAATAGCTTTGGCTGGATACTTTTTATCCGCAAAATACAGTACATTTTCAACCATTGTTTATATATTATTAGGTTCCATAGGATTGCCTGTATTTGCAGGATTTAAAGGTGGATTAAATGTTCTAGTTGGATATACTGGAGGATTTTTGTTAGGGTTTATTTTTATGGCGTTCTTATGTGGATTAAGTAACAAATTTGATAATATGTTCATATCAATACTTCTTGGCATTGCTGGACTTATTATTGTTCACCTTTTAGGTGTAACTTATTTTTCTTTTGTACTTAAAAAAGATTTTTATTCATCTTTTTTACTAGCTTCATTTCCTTTTTTAATTAAAGACGTTGTATCTATTGTTCTTGCCTATTTTATTGCTACAAATGTAAAAAAAAGAGTAAAGTTTTTTGACTAAAATTTTATCCATGTAACTAAGTAGATTAGTTACATGGATATTTTTAATTGGTTTTTTCATTTTCCAAAATAAATTTTAAATTTGAAGGATTTTTAAAAAAAGCTTGATATTCTAATATTGGTTCATCACCATAATAAGTAACCTTCCCAAGCTGACTGCATCCCCAAAATGCATAACTTCCTATTTTTAAAACATCATCTGATATATACACTTCTTTAAGGTTTATAGCGGAATCAAAAGAATTTTTCCCTATATAAGTAACACCATCTTCTATTAAAACAGTATTTATTTCATCAATTATACTGCTCCATGGAATGGTGTTTTTTACATAGTTATTCATTTCTCCTATACCTGTAATAGTTAATACACCATTTTCAAATGCCCAATATGTATTTTTACCACATTCACCATTATACTTTATTTCAGAATTTTTAAAATTATTTATCAAGAATAAAAAAGCAAATAATCCAATACTTATTAAAGAAAAAACATTAAATAATGCTATTACATTTAAAGGTTTTTTTATTTTTTTATGCTTAATATTTTCTTCGTTTCTTATATAAGC
>JAEXNS010000003.1 GCA_023439605.1 Bacillota bacterium
CATTAAGGTACGTAAAAGTAGGTAATGGTGTAGAAAAAATCAATGATTATGCTTTTTATGGAAACATGAAATTGACAGAGGTTTACTTAGGTGAAAAAATTTCAAGTTTTGGTGATTATGCTTTTTACTTTTGTGTTTCACTAGATACTATAAATATTCCCCCAAAAGTTAGTGTAATAAAAAATACAGTTTTTTTAGAATGCCCTTCATTAGTTACTATTGAAGGAGAAAGTGAATCATTTGCTGAAAAATATGCAGGTGAAAACAGAAAGTATTTTCAAGAAACAAGAGAAATAAGCCCCAAAAACGAAAACCAGTTAGATGATACGTTGTGGAGTGATGTATATAAGTATGCAATAACTGCACAAAATGAAATAATGATAATTAAATTTGATGAAAATAAAAAATCACCTTCATCAGACATCATAATACCAAATTATATAAAAGGGTTTCCGGTAACATCTATTGCGGCAAATGCATTTATGAATGATACATATATAACAGGTGTAAAACTCTCGAAAAACATAGTAAAAACTGGGACGGGGGCTTTTGCAAATTATAAAAATATAAAGTCTAATCTTAAAAATGTGATTTTTGAAAATAATTCAGAGTTAAACAAAATTGGAATAGGAATGTTTTATACTCAATTTCCTAAAAATTCTTCTTTGGAAAAAATAGATATACCGAAAAAAGTATTTTATTTAGGCGGTCAAGCTTTTTTTAATAATGTAAACTTAAAGGAAATAAGCATTCCAGCAAGTATAAATAAAATAGATTCAGAAGTTTTTTATGGATGTGACGCATTGGAAACAATAGTTGGCGAAAAAGATACTTTTGCAGAAAGCTATGCAACACAAAAAGGATATGTATTTAAAGAATTTGGTTATGATCATATAGATGGAGATGTGGACGGAAATGGAACAATCAATGCAGTAGACTTAGTGGTTTTAAAAGAGTATATTTTGATGAGGATAGATGATTCAATAGCTGTTTATTCTGATATAAATAGAGATGGTAAAGTAACTGCTGTAGATATGGTTTGTATAGTACAAATTATTCTAAATTCTTAAAATAAAAAAATGACACTTTACAAAAGTGTCATTTTTTTATTTTAAATTGCCAAATGAATTGTTTTCGTTTATTTCTTGTGTATTTAAAGAATCAGAAGTAACTATTTCTGTTTCGCCTTGTATAGTCGTGACATAAAAAACAGAATAATCCACTTTGTCCTCTAATAAAGTATTTGTTGTAAGCTGAGTTTCTATTGATGTTGGCTCAGTAACAATAGGACGATGTTCGTTAAATTCCTTTTTGGTTCCAAATAAACTACAACCTGTAAGCATCAAGAAAAATATAACCAAAAAAATAAGACTAGTTTTTTTCATATTAACCCCCATAATTTGAATAGATAACTTATTTCATTATACACTATTAAGATAATTTTGTCAAAGAAATTTAAAAATCCATTACAAATTTAATAATTGATTGACTATTAAAATTTATTATGGTATAGTTATTAAATATGAGAATAATAGTAAATTGTGAAAGGGAGATTTTATGAGGAAAATAAAAAAAATTTGCAATGTCTTAGTTATATGTGGTTTGCTTTTAAATACTATAAATTGCTTATCCGTTAAAGGGGAGGAATACGAATACGATTTAGCAGGAAGAGTTGTAAAAACTATATATGATGATGGTAGATATGTAGAATATCAATATGATTCAAATGGTAATATTGTCAATATAGAAACTGTCAACTCTATATTAGATAGTGAAAAAATAAATATCTCAAAAGCATTTGCACAACTAGATAAAAATAAAAAAGATAGTATTAGATTTGTAGCAACTATAGATAATTTAAATTATAAAGAAGTGGGATTTATTATGTCAATTGAAAATGAAAATCCTATATTAGGTAAAGATAACTTTAAGTTTGTCGTACATAATTTTTATAATTCTATATACTCAAATGATACTGTTTTAAAGGTAGAAGACATAAATTCTTTAGATGGTGGTAGTAAAAATGGAGATAAAATATACACGTTATCTGTTATAAATATAACGGATAACGATAAGGTTATATATGCAACACCTTATGCTATAGACAACAACAGCAAAATTATCTATGGAGAATCTACAGGATTTAGCCTAAATGATTTAACAAATTAAAAGGAGATGAAATTTAAAATGAAGAAAATTAAACTAAAAGAAATGTCCAAGAAAAGTATAGCTTTTTTATTAGCATTATCTATGATACCTTTTGATACCATGTCTTCAATAATAAAAGCAGAAGATGTAAGCATTAATAATTTACAGAAAAATGTTTTGGCTTCAGAAGAAAATGAAGTTTTAGATATTGAGGAGGTTACAGAGGAAAAAAACGAAATAAAACTAGAAGGTTTGTTTGATAAAAATATAGATGGAGCTATACATTTAAAGTGGTCAAGTGAACTAAATGATGTGGACGAATATGTTATATATAGAAACGGAGAAATAGTAAATAAAACAAAAGAACTATTTTATGATGACAACTCCTTAAAAGGTGGTACGTTATATTCATATAAAATAGAAGCAATAAAATCAGAAGAAACATTTGCTAGTAGTAATCAAGTTGATATAAAAACCATTGATAGTCTTGTTGTTTCAACAGAAACTACGTTAACTCAAAATTTAGAAGTTTATGATTTGGAAATAAATCAAACTATAAATTTAAATGGTTACAATATAAAAGTTTTAAATAATGTAACAGTAAATAGTAATTTAATTTTAGATGATGGTAGCGTAGAGTGTAAAAATAAATTCATAGTTAATTACTATGGATGTTTAACTATGAATAAAGCGAATGATTTTATAAGCATAAATGGTGATTTTTTATGGAATGGTTATTATTACAATAGTTCGTTAAAAAATGGAACAATGGAACTAAGAGGTTCTATTAATCAATCTTCTGGTTCATTCAATCCATCTGAAAATCATAAGGTAATAATAAATGGTGACTCTCAACAGTCAATTTCTTTACTATCAAATTCAAACTTTAATATAATCGAGTTTAGAAACTATAGTGAAGAAGGGGTTATCTGTTCTCCATTTAAGTATAATTCGCTTATAAATGAAAGTACGAAACTATCTTTTTTGGACGAAAATAGGTCGGTAGGATTTGTTTTAGAAGAAGATATGATTATGGAAAAAGAATATATACTAGGACTTGGAACTCTAGACTTAAATGGACATAAGTTAACCATAAAGGGTGACTTAATACAAGAAGGCGGAGAAGTAAAGATAAACGGAGGAACGCTGATTGTAGAAGGTGACTATAGAATACAGAGAAGAACAGGGGAAC
>JAEXNS010000121.1 GCA_023439605.1 Bacillota bacterium
TTATGTTGATGTTTTAGTACCAGCAGGTAGTGCGGATTTGTATGAAATTTCTGTAATACCACATGAAGAATCTTTTGTGGATTCAGAATATAATACATGTGTTCCAGCAATGGCTTCTGGTGCAGTAAATATTTTAGGTGCTCCAGAAGTTACAACAGTAACAGATGTAACAGAGTCAGAAGCTACAACAGTAACAGATGTAACAGGGCCAGAAGTTACAACAGTAACATCTGTAACAAAACCAGAAAAACCTGTGAAACCAGAAAAACCTGTGAAACCAGAAAAACCTGTGAAACCAGAAAAACCTGTGAAACCAGAAAAGCCTGTAAAACCAGAAAAGCCTGTAAAACCAGAAAAGCCTGTAAAACCAGAAATTATTAAACCAGAAAAGCCAGTAATTTGTGGACCAAAATTTATTAAACCTGAATTTTGTGGACCAATGTGCATAAAGAATATAATGTTTAATTCAGATATGGATATGTCAGATGTAGTTATACCAGAAATAGTTATACCAGAAGTAACAAAACCAGTAGTAGTTAAACCAACAGAAAAACCAGAAGTAACAAAACCAGTAGTAGTTAAACCAACAGAAAAACCAGAAGTTACAAAACCAGTAGTAGTTAAACCAACAGAAAAACCAGAAGTTACAAAACCAGCAGTAACAGAACCAGTAGAAAAACCAGAAGTAATTAAAACAGAAGTAATTAAACCAGAAAGAACAAGACCAGAATTTACAAAGCCAGAGAGAACAAGACCAGAAAAGAAAAATAAAGAAGTTACAGAAACAGAAGTTACAATAGTTACTGAAGTTGCAGAAGAAGTATAGAATAGTAATTAAGATTTAATTATTAAATCCTATCCCATAATTTAGGGGTAGGATTTAATTTTTTGAATTTAATTATTTCTTGTATTTATGATAAATAAGTGATATAATTAATTATATGTTTATTTATTTTTTTATTAAAATAAATTGTAATTTTAGAGAATTATAGAAGCTGCTATGCGGGTTTATGGCCTTTTCGATTGCATTGGACCTTTGGGAAAAATTTATGGTATCTTCGGATATGGTATGATTGGAGATATATATTTATATGAAAAAATGGATAATTAAGAGTCCAAATAATAGTTCGGTTCAAGATATTTTAAAAAATAGTGTTTTAAGTAAATTATGTGCGGAAGTTCTAGTTTCTAGAGGAATTGATAATATAAAATCAGCAACTGAATTTATGTTAACAGATGAATTATCAGATCCATTTTCTTTGAAAGATATGGATAAAGCAGTTCAAATAATAAATAACGCAGTTGAAGAGGGAAAGTCAATATGCATTTTTGGTGATTATGATTGCGATGGTATCACTTCAACAGTTATGATATATACTTATTTGCAGTTTTTGGGTGCAAATGTTTCTTATTACATTCCAGAACGTGACGAAGGATATGGAATGAATAAAGAAGCTATTAATTATTTGGCCGAAAATGATATAGAATTAATAATAACTGTTGACAATGGTATTTCGGCTATTGAAGAAGCAAAGTTAATAAGTGACTTGGGAATTCAACTAGTTATTACGGATCATCATCAACCAGGAAATATTTTACCTAAAGCAGATGCAATAGTAAATCCACATCAAAAAGATTGTCCATCTAGTTTTAAAAATTTATGTGGTGCTGGAGTAGTATTGAAGCTTTTAGCTGCACTAGATGAAGGTAGCTATGAAAATGTTTTTGAGCAGTTTGGTGATATAGCTGCTATAGGCACTATTGCCGATGTAGTTTCGCTTAAATCTGAAAATAGATATATAGTGGAAAATGGACTTAAACTTTTAAAAAATACTGAAAATTTGGGCTTAATAGCTCTTATGAAGGAAATAGGTATTTATGAAAAAGAACTTTCATCAACTTCAGTTGCTTTTATGTTAGCACCAAAAATAAATGCAGCAGGAAGATTTGCATCACCTAAAATTGCGGTAGACTTATTTATAAGTGAGAATATAGAAGAAGCAACTATTTTGGCGAAAAAATTAAATCAGCTAAATGATGAAAGAAAAAATACAGAAGATAAAATTGTTTCTGAAATAGAAAAACAAATAAATGAAAATCCCGATTTAACATTTAAAAGGGTAATGATTCTTAGTGGTGAAAACTGGCATCATGGTGTAATAGGAATTATAGCATCAAGAATAGTTGAAAGATTTGGGAAACCTTGTTTTATAATCACTGAAGAAGGTGAATTATCAAGAGGTTCGGTTCGTTCATTTGGTGATTTTTCTGTTTATGAATGTCTTGCATATTGTTCGGATTTATTGGAGAAATATGGTGGACATTTGGGGGCAGGAGGTTTTTCTATTAAAACTGAAAAAATAAAGTTATTTAAAGAAAAAATTGAGCAGTATTCAAAAGAATTCTTTGAAGAGATGCCTATATTTTCTATAGAAGTTGATAAACTCTTATTGCCAGATGATTTGAAAATAGAAAATGTGGAGGGGCTGAATCTCTTAGAACCATTTGGAGAAGGCAACAGACAGCCGTTATTTGTTATTTTATCAGCGGTTGTAATATCTGTAGATTCAATTTCAAATGGAGCTCATACTAAATTACAAATAAAATATGGTGAAGTTTTTTTATCGGCTTTAATATTTAATGTAAAATACGAAGATATAATTATAAAAAAAGATGAAAAATGGGATTTTATTGTTTCTCTTGAAATAAATAATTATATGAATAAAAAAAGTATTTCACTTTTTGTAAAAGATTTTAGAAGAAGTGGTATAAAACAAGAAAGATATTTTGCAGCTAAAAATACGTATGAAAAATATAAAAGAAATGAAATATTACCTAAAAAGTATTACGAAAAAATTTGTCCAAGCAGGGAAGAAATGATTAGTATTTATAAAGCGTTGCCAGAAAAAATAAATATGGAACATTTGTATATGTCCTGTGTAAACGATGAAAATATGAATTATTGTAAAATGAAATTATGTTTAGATATTTTTTCGGAGCTGGAGTTAATAAATCAAAATGAATATAACATGGAAGTAAACAAAAAAAATGTTACACAAAAAACAGATTTAGAAAGTTCAGATACGTTAAAAAAATTGAAGGAGAATGTATGTCAGAAATAATTTATACAATAAACATGCTCATACAAAAAATACTAGATGACGATAAACAATATGATATGAGTAAAATAATAACAGCTTATGAATTTGCCGCAAAAGCACATGAAACTCAAGTACGTTCCTCCGGTGAACCTTATATAACTCACCCTTTGGCAGTATCTTTTATATTGCTTGATTTGGGTATGGATACAGATACCATATGTGCGGCGATGCTTCATGATGTTGTTGAAGATACAGAAGTGACTCTAGAAGAAATAAAGAAACGTTTTGGTCAAGATGTTGCAATGTTAGTTGATGGAGTAACGAAGTTAAATAAAATTCCTATTTTCAACAAAGAAGAACAACTTGCCGAAAATGTACGTAAAATATTACTTGCTATGTCTCAAGATATAAGGGTTATGATTATCAAACTATGTGATAGATTGCATAACATGAGAACTCTCGGTTTTAGACCGTCCTATAAACAAAAAAAAGCTGCTCTAGAAACTATGAATATATATGCACCTATAGCACATAGATTAGGAATAAGATCAGTAAAAGAAGAACTTGAAGATTTATCTTTTAGATATTTAGATCCATATGCTTATTCAGAAATAGAACATATTTTAGAGATAAAAAAAGAAGAAAGAGAAGCTTTTATCGCTACAATAAAAAATAAAATTTTAGAAAGATTTAAAACAGAGAATTTTTTACAGACGCCACAGTTAGATGGAAGAGTAAAAAGCATATATGGTATTTATAAGAAAATTTATATAAATCATAAGGATATAGATGAAGTTTATGATAAATATGCGGTAAGAATTATTGTCACAAATTTAGCTGAATGCTATACAGTACTTGGTATTATGCATGATATGTTTAAACCAATACCAAATAGGTTTAAGGACTATATTTCAACACCAAAAGCAAATATGTATCAGTCACTTCATACTACAGTTTTAGGCCGAGAAGGAATACCTTTTGAAGTTCAAATAAGAACTTGGGATATGCATTATACAGCGGAATATGGTGTAGCAGCACATTGGAAATATAAAGAGGGAATCCAAGGTGTGGATAAAATGGAGCAAAGACTCGCTTGGATTAGACAAGTTATTGAAGCACAACAGACATCTGATGACATAGAGGAAATAGTGAGAATTATTAAAACTGATTTAGCACCAGATGATATTGTTGTATTTACTCCAAAAGGTGACACTATAACATTACCTATAAAATCAAATATTATTGATTTTGCATATAGAATACATACTCAAATAGGGCATAAGATGACTGGTGCAAAAGTAGATGGTAAAATGGTATCACTTGATCATCAGTTAAAAACAGGTGAAATAATTGAGATAATAACTACAAAGGATGAAAAGAAAGGTCCAAATAGAGCTTGGATTGATATAGCAAAAACAAATGAAGCAAAGGCTAAAATTCGTTCATGGTTTAAAAAAGAACGTAGAGAAGAAAATATATCTGAGGGAAAAGCAGAACTAGAAAAAGAATTTAAACATTATCGAATTAAAATAAGTGAAGAAGAACTTGAAGAATTTTTAGGTGAAGATTTAAAAAGACATAACTGCAATACTGTAGATGACTTTTATGCTTCTATTGGATATGGCGGTTTATCATTATCAAAAATAATGCAACGCTTAAAGGAAAATTACGAAAAGAAATATGGAGTTACAGAACAACCAGTTGTAAAGCCAAAGATTAAAAAAGATACCAATTCCTCGAATATTATCATTTTTGAGGATATATCAAAGGGTATTTCATTTAGGTTTTCACAGTGTTGTAATCCACTTCCAGGAGACGATATAGTTGGGTTTATAACTAGGGGACATGGTATTTCAATACACAAAGTATCTTGTACAAATTATCAGTCTGCACTTGCAAGGGATAATAATATGGAAAGATGGAAAAAAGTCAGTTGGTCTAAAAATGTAAAAACAGAATTTCATACAGCTATTGAAGTAATTGCTGTAGATAGAACTGGTTTACTTCAAGAAATTGTCACTATTATTTCAGAAGCAAGAATTGCAATATATAATTCTTCATCTAGAAGATTAAAAGATGGAAATGCAAGCATAAAGACAACTATCGCCATAAATGGAGTGGATCAGCTTGATTCTTTAATTGCTAGGATAAAAAAAGTAAATGATGTTTTATCAGTGACTAGAATAGAAAGTAGGAGAGGTATATGGTAGTATATAGTTTAACAATAGGACTTATGGGTACTAACTGTTACATAGTAGAGACAGAGGAGAAAAATGCAATTGCTATAGATGTTGGCGGAGATGCAAAGGAAGTTATAGATTTTTTGAATACAAAAGAATTAAAGTTAAAAAAGATTTTTTTAACTCATGGGCATTATGACCATTTTTATGGCGTAGATGAACTAGCTAAAGCTACAAATTCAGAAGTGTATATTCATAAACTAGACTCATCTAAGTTAACCAGTGCTTCAGAAAGTTTAGCTACTTATATGAATGGACTTAAGTTTAATCCGATAAGTACTTTTATAGAGGTAGATGAAAAAGATGAAATTTTACTTGACGAATTATCTTTTAAAGTTCTCCATACACCAGGTCATACTGTAGGAAGTTGTTGCTTTATAGGTGAAAGTGTTATTTTCTCAGGTGATACTTTATTTAGGCTAAACGTAGGAAGAACTGACTTTCCAGGAGGAAGTTATAAGCAATTGTTACAGTCATTAAAAAAATTGGATTCAATAGAAGGTACATATAAAGTTTATCCAGGTCACGACAGAGAATCGGATTTGGATTATGAAAAGAAACACAATTCTTATATAAAAGAATCCAGAAACGCTTAAAAATAAGTTACTATTCAGCCATATGTTTAATACAGAAATATTTTACCGAAGGTCCAGGGCGACCGGAAAGCCCGGTCGACTCCGCAGAGTCGAAACCCTTACAAAACAAAAAAATATAAATTAATAAAAAGTACCATTCATCTAGGAATAATTATCCGAAGGTCCAGGGCGACCGGAAAGCCCGGTTGACTCCGCAGAGTCGAAACCTTTGCAAAACAAAAAAAATAAATTAATAAAAAGTACCATTCATCTAGGAATAATTATCCGAAGGTCCAGGGCGACCGGAAAGCCCGGTCGACTCCGCAGAGTCGAAACCTTTGCAAAATCGTAATATTAAACTTTAGCGACTGAATAGTGATAAAAATAATCATAGGAGGGAAAATATGAGCGAAAAAGGCTATTTTCCACCTTATACTTTAACCGATAAAATAGTTAATTATGTTTCAAATATTATCGAAATTATAACTAAAATATCTATTAATCAAAGTATAACAAATAATTTGAAACTAAGAAAAGATAATCGTATTCGTACAATACATGCTTCTTTAGCTATTGAAAATAATTCTTTAACATTAACACAAATAACAGATATTATAAATGGAAAAAGAGTTTTAGGACCACTTGAAGAAATATGTGAAGTCAAAAATGCTTTTGAAGCATATGAAAAGCTCTTGAAAATGGATCCGTATAATGTAGAAGATATGCTATTTGCACATAAAATATTAATGAATAGTTTAACAAAAGAGGCTGGTGTTTTCAGAAATGGCGGTGTAGGAATATTTGCAGGAGAAAGGTTAGTTCACATGGCTCCACCTGCAAATCAAGTGCCATATTTAATTAAAAATTTAGTTGATTGGTTAAAAAGTTCAGAAGTTCATCCGCTTATTAAAAGTAGCGTATTTCACTATGAATTTGAATTTATACATCCATTTGAGGATGGAAATGGTAGAATGGGACGTATGTGGCAAACACTATTATTATATAACTGGAAACCTTTATTTGGATGGTTGCCTATTGAAACCATTATAAAAGAAAGACAAGAAGAATACTATTTGGCATTAGGTAAGAGTGATTTAAACGCTGATTCAAGTAGTTTTATAGAATTTTTACTTAAAGCAATTTATGATTCTTTAAATGAAATAACTGTCACCGCACAAGTCACCGCACAAGTCACCGCACAAGTCGAGAAACTACTAAAAGTTATGGATGAAAAAGAATATTCAGCTAGTGAATTGATGTTAAATTTAGGACTCAATCATAGGCAATCATTCAGAAAAAGTTATTTATTACCGGCTTTAGAACAGGGATATATTATAATGACTATACCAGATAAGCCAAACAGCAGCAATCAAAAATATAAAAAAAATATAAATTAATAAAAAGTGCTATTAATCTAGGCGTAATTATCCCAAGGTCTAGGGCGACCAGACAATGTCGTCAACTTAAGTAAATTGCTGAGGCAATGTTAGCACATAGGGTGGAGACATTTTACCGAAGGTCCAGGGCGACCGGAAAGCCCGGTCGACTCCGCAGAGTCGATACTCTTTTTAACCTGCTTTGCAGGTTTAGGGATTTTCTATCGCAAAATCCCTACGCTTCACTTCGTTCGCTACCCTAAAAGCTCTTAAAGCATAAGGATTTCGCTTTCTGCGGAAAGCGACCAAGGGCGTCGCCCTTTGGAAACCTACGATTTTTTGAAAAAAATCGAGTAAAACTTTAACTTTTTTACTAAGTTGACGACATTGGGCGACCGTAAACTTCTTAAAAAATAAAAAATATAAATTAATAAATAAAAACGCTTATAAAAAGGAATCTTAAAATGACAATAATATTTAACAACAATAATTATAAGTATGAAATTGAAGCAGTAGTAAAATTATTTATACCAGCGACAAAATTCAATTTTCTTTATGAAGAAAGAAATGCTGACGATGATATAATAATGACACAGGTGAAAGTATGTAAAACATATACATACTTATTTTCATATGTTAGAATTGAAAATGTTTATGTAAGAAAATCAAAAAGAATAAATAATAATGATGATAATGTTAGTATAGAGTTTGAACTATGTACTTTGATTTTTCATTGCTTAAACAAGATAATTGGAGTTAAGCCAAAATGGGGACTGCTTACAGGAATAAGACCAGTGAAAAAAGTCAATGATTTAATAAATTTAGGAAAAAGTAAAGAAGATGTCTTTACTTTTTTTAAAGAAAAATATTTTGTGGATGATGATAAAATAAAGTTATCCTACAAAACGTCATGCGTTCAGTTACCACTTATTAATTCCTTAAAACCTCAAACAGTAAGTATATATATTTCCATACCTTTTTGTCCTACAAGATGTACATACTGTTCTTTTGTATCACATTCTATGAAAAGTGCAAAAAAATTGATACCCGAATATATAGTAAAACTATGTGAAGAGATGAAAATAGTAGGGCAAATGGTTAGGGATTTAAACTTTAAAGTAGATACAGTATATTTTGGTGGCGGAACACCAACTTCTCTTACAGCGGAACAGTTACAGATTATAATGTACAATTTGCAAAATAATTTTGACTTAAGTGAAATAAGAGAATATTGTGTAGAAGCTGGACGTGCGGATACAATAAACAGGGGAAAACTGCAGGTTATAAAAGACATGGGTGCAACAAGAATATCTATAAACCCACAAACTTTTAACGATGAAGTTTTACACGCTATAGGTAGAAACCATACTTCTAAAGAAACTTTAGAAGCTTTTTACTTGTCTAGGGAAATAGGTTTTGATAACATAAATATGGATGTTATCGCTGGTTTACCAACTGAATCTATAGAAAGTTTTAAAAACACCATAGACAAAACCATTTCGTTAAATCCAGACGGAATAACAGTTCACACACTAACTATAAAAAGGTCGGCAAATTTATATACTTCAGCAAAAGAATATATAGAAAATCCAGCAAATGAAATGGTTGATTACAGTTTCAAAAGACTTATAGAAAATAATTATAATCCATACTACTTATACAGACAAAAAAATACTTTGAATAACCTGGAAAACACAGGTTATTCAAAAGCAGGAAAAGAAAGTCTATATAACATATATATTATGGACGAAAGTCAAGCTATATTTGCGTTGGGCGGTGCAGCATCTACAAAATTAATATCAAAATCAGGAAGAATAGAAAGGGTACATAATCATAAATTTCCATATGAATATATAAATCGTTTTGATGAACTTATGGAAAAGAAGAAATTTATTTATGATTTTTACAATGATGAGGAAAAAAATTATGCAAAAAAATGATATATTAGAATTAAATATAACAGGTATGACTTCAGAAGGAAATGGAGTTGGAAAACATGATACCATGGTTGTATTTGTACCACTTTCCGCTGTTGGCGATAAACTAAGAGTAAAAATAGTAAAAGTACAAAAAACATTTGCATATGGTATTATTGAAAAAATAATTGAACCATCTAAAGATAGAATAGATTCTGATTGCCCTGTTTTTGGCAAATGTGGTGGGTGTACATTTAGACATATTAATTATAATTCTGAATTAGCGATAAAAAACACTTTCATCAAAGATGCTTTTAAAAGAATTGGTGGAATAAACAAAGAAATTGAAGAAATAATCCCCTGCGAAAACATAGATTATTACAGAAACAAAGCTCAATATCCAGTAGTTAACCAAGATGGAAAAGTTGTTTGCGGATTTTATGCTCAGAGAAGTCACAGAGTTATTCCTTTTTCCTCTTGTAAGTTACAGCCTGTTATTTTTGCTGAAATTGTTGACGATGTAGTTAATTATGTAAATGAAAATAACATAAAAGCTTATAACGAGTCAGATGGAAGTGGCATTTTAAGACATATTTACATTAGAAAAGGGCAATATTCTAATGAAATAATGCTTTGTCTTGTTGTTACACAAAAAAAATCAGTTGAAAAATTTAAAAGTTTATTTGCAAAATTATTGGAAAAATATCCTGACATAAAAAGTATAGTTTTAAATTTAAATAAGAAAAATACAAATGTTATATTGGGTGAGAAAACACATTATATACATGGTGAAAGATGTATTTCTGATTTGATGTGTGGAAATAAGGTTCTTATAAATCCATTATCATTTTATCAGGTAAATACAAAACAAGCTGAAAGACTTTATAATACTGCAAAAGAATATCTTCAACTTGGTAAAGATGATTTTCTACTTGATTTATATTGTGGAACTGGAACTATCGGCTTATCTATGGCGAAAGATGTACTCAAAATGATTGGTGTTGAGATTGTCAAAGAGGCAATTGATGACGCTGTTATAAACGCAGAAGCCAACAATATTTCAAACGCTGAATTTATATGCGGTGATGCCGGTGAAATATCTTTAAAATTAAATGAAAAAAATCAAAAACCAGATGCACTTATAATTGACCCACCAAGAAAGGGTTGTGAAACTAGCACTCTTGAAGCCATCATTAAAATGTCACCTAAAAAAATAGCAATGATTTCATGCAATCCTGCTACTGCCGCAAGGGATTGTAAAATTCTTTGTGAAAATGGCTATGAAGTGAAGAGGATAAGAGGATGTGATTTGTTTGCGAGAACGGGGCATGTGGAGACGGTGG
>JAEXNS010000142.1 GCA_023439605.1 Bacillota bacterium
ACCCCATCTATATCCATTTGTAGTTTTATGGTCCTGAAAATAAAACTTGCTTTTATCTAAATCTTTTTTGCAAGCCAATTTAAACTTTTCATATTCTGGTCTTAACATAGCTACATCAGCATCATCATCCCATGGTATATATCCTTTATGTCTTACTGCACCCAATAAAGTTCCTGCAATAATACAGTACTTTATATTGTTTTTTTCACATATACGCTTTACTTCTTTTAACATATCCAATTGAATTAATTGAATTTTTCTTAAATCTTCTTTTTTTATATTCATTTTTTTATTTTCCTAAACATTTTTCAACTATAAACTTATGAGTCTTAAAACCACATGTACCATCACTATTTGCAATTGATTTTCTTGCAGCCTCTAACCTTTTTTCTTTGTTATAATCATTTTCATTTAACACTATATCTGCAAACTTATTTATACTTATATATTCTATATTATCTTCATATTCTATGTTATCTTCAGTATTTACTTTTCTTGAATCCAATAAATCCGGGTATTCTTTAGGTAATATACAAAAGTAATTTTTCAAATAATCAAAAATCTTCAATTCTTCATTTGTAATTTTAGCTAAAGGTTTGCTAATCATAGATAAAATTGGCTTGCCTGTAAAAACATATTTGTAAACCAAAGAACTCCCTGTACTTATCATTGCATCTGAATATTTAAATGCCAAATTTGAATCTGAGTTTAAATCAAATATAACATTTTCATTTTTAATTAAAAATGATTTTATTTTTTTGTATTTTTCAATCAAATATGGTCTTATAGAATATAAAGTTGCTTCCATCAAGGGATGACCTCTCCATATAATAAATATATTTCTTTCCAATAATTGATGTACTACTTTTTCGTACCTGTCTAATGAAACATCATCACTTAAAAGCGTAATTAAGGTAAAATTTATCAAAACAGCTTTTTTCTCTTTTATCTTTCCTTCCCATTCTTCACTATATACTTCTTGATTTATTATATCAATTTTAGGAGTACCCATTGCTTGAACCATTTCTTTTTTTAAACCACAGTTAACAAATATTTTTTTATATTTTTCTGATTGAACTATGATTTGATTTGCATTTTTAACTCCCATTGTTAAAACTTTATTTGCTGCTGCTTCCCTTTTTATATATAAACCTGCTATATAATAAGGTATATAAACTAACATGTCTGTGTATTTTTTTAATTTATCTGAATAATACTCTGGTGCTATTGAAGTTACTCTATTATAGGCATCATAAGGGTTATGTATGTATATTATATCTGGCTTTCTTGCTGATATAATATAACTTTTATAATCATGAATGGGAACATAATCAGGGAAATCATTTCCTTCATAATGAAAAACAGATAGTTTGCCTGTTGAATCACGATCATAGTATGGTATGGGAATAACGTAAACATTACATTTATCGTCATTTTTCGCAGCTCGCCAAATACTCTCTAAACTATCCCACATGGAAGATTTATATGGCAAAAAAACTACTTCTAATTTTACTTCATCATCATTATTAATTTCATTTACTATCAATTCTATTTTTTTAAATAAATCTTTTTTGTATTCACCTATAGTTTTATTCTCTAACAACTTACTTGCTATATATTCGATAGATTGAAATAGATATTGAACATTAATTTCATAATTATTTTGATAATTTTCTATCGAAAATCCTGATTTAAGTGAATTTTCTATTGAAAATAATGCATTTGAACAATTTTTCAAAACATCTATACATATAACCTTATCTTCAAAATAGTTTTCTATGTATGATATAGCTTCTTTTATCGTATCCAACAAACTAAGAACTTGATTTTTTATAAATATTCTCATAATACTCCTCTTTATTTAAAAAATTTTTTTATTATTATACTGTTGCGTATAAAATAGTTTCTCTCTTTCCTAAAAAATAATGTTTTAAATAAAATTTATAATTTAGGTTTAATGATAAGAATATAATTTACAATTTACGCCTGAATACGTGAACTTAAAACTCAAAACAATAAATACCAAAAACAGTTTTTGAAGCATTTATAAATAAAATCATTCCGTTTTCTTTGATAATTTTTAAAAAATAATATTTTTTAAAAATTATCAAAGACAAATAAATCGCAAATGCAGCTAGTAAAAAGATTTATAGCAGTTCACTTGACTCTTACTTGTTTTTGATACCAAATATAAACTCTATTATAAAACTCACTACTTTGCGATAAAATTTTCTGATTAACTTCACTGTAGTCTCTCACAATATTTTCTCTATCATTTATGGTGTTTTTTATTAATACTCTTAAAGATTCTTCAAATCCTATTCTATTTACATCTACAACTCGACTTTCAAGACCTAATTCGTTATATAAATCTCTAATTTTTTTATAACTATTTAGAGCTATGGTTGGAATATTTTGTGCAATCGAACATACATTCGTGTGAAATCGCATACCCATTATAAATTCACATTCTTTATACAAACCGAATATGTATTCATCTGCACCTTGACCTGTTAAACATGGTGCAATAACAATTCTTGTACGTCTATATTTATCATTTATATTTTCCATCAAATCATATATTGCCAATAAATCACTATATATATGCGGAAATAGTATTAGCTGATAATTTTCATACTCTTCTAAGAATTTATTTAATACTTCACCAAAACTTTTGTTAAAATCGTCATATCTTATTCCATTTTCAACATTCTCACTAAATCTAATATTTTTCATATCTGAAACAACATTTATACCTATTGATTTTAAAGAAACAGATATTTCTGGAAAGTAAAATTTTTTTGATTCCATAAAAAATGCACCATCTGGAACTTTGATAACTTTTCCTTCAAATAAATCACCATACAAATCTCTAATCGTTTCATAAGAACCATCATTTCTTACACTCACTAAAATATTATCATCATTTGTTATTCGTTCTAGAAAAATCTTAAATTTTTCTATAGCACTTTCACTTGCACCCTTAGATACATCACAACCAACGCCATGAAATAAAATAGGCGTTAAAATTGCATCTAAAGTTTTTAAGCTAATGTTAACAGTAGTCCCCGTTACTGAATAGTCCCATTGTAATTCAAAAAAATTACCTCCTCCAATAACTACTAAATCATGTTCATTACATAACCTAATAAACTCATAACTATTAAAATCTCTATAATTCCAAGATTTATAAAACTCCCTCATTTCAAGGTTTGTAAAACTACAATCTCTATTTAAAGTCTTTATTAATCTTTTTCTAAAACCATTATGATTAGCATTATCACCAATATTCCCATTAAAACTCGCTATATGCAATACTTTAATTTTTCCCATTTACATTACCCCTAAACTCAATATCCAAATCCATTTTTCTGATAAATGTGAATTTATATTTAAAAAAACCTAAAATCAAATTACACTCTGTTTTTTAATATCGTTTCAACAACTTCTCTAAATGCACCTTCTCCACCTTTAGCATTTGTAATAATTTTAGCCTCGGCTTTGACAGATTCCATTCCATCATTCACAGTACATCCAAGCCCAACTACCTTTAAAACTTCCAAATCATTAATATCGTCACCAATATAAGCAATTTCTTCATGCTTTATGTTGTATTTTAAACAAATTTGATTCAATATTTTTAATTTATCATGTACCCCTAAAAACACCTCATCTACTTTTAACTTTTCAGCTCTTCGTTTAACCAGCTGAATATCTTCACCAGTTATAATGCCTGTAATAATTCCAGATTCTCTAAGTAATTTAAACCCCATACCATCTTTTGTATTAAATTTTTTAAGTTCATCCCCATTTTCTGAATAATACATTCCACCATCAGTTAAAACACCATCACTATCAGTCAATACACATTTTATATTCCTGCATATGTATTCAAATTCATTTTTTTTATACTTGTTCTTTAATAAACCTTCAACTATCATCCAATCTTCTGGCTCATCAATTTCAAAATAAGATTTTTCTGACATTTCTACGGTTCCAATATTTCCTGAAATTCTACATTTAGTTGATAATAGCTTATCTTTTGATGTTATATAAAAAGCTCCATTTTCCACTAAATATCCATTAAACTCTTGTCTTCTAGGTCTATTTAAAGGGTCATAATTAATCGCTTCTGCAATATCTGATTCATCCTTCCAAATAAATCGTTTCTGCCTAACAACTGAAAGAACACTATCAATATTTTTTTCCGAAAATTTCTCTAAACCTTTTGAAATATCATTACTTTCTAATAATGGTGAAGTCGCTTGTACAAGAACTATATTTTCATAATCATATTTATTTGAAAATTCAATCATTACCGATTCTGTAGATGCATTATCTGTTGATACTTCTTCACTTCTATCAATCACTATAATTTTAGGTGATTTATATTCTTTTATAATTTTTCTTATTTCTTCACAATCAGTTGAAACAATTACTGTATCAATTTCATTACAATTAACTGTAGCATCCAATGTCCAATATACAAGTGGTCTACCATTTAGTAGCTTAATATTTTTTAATGGTATTGATTTACTTCCACCTCTAACAGGTATAAATGCCACAGTTTTTCCGATTGAATAATTCAAATCTATCTCTCCCTATATTTAAGTTTATCTCTTTGAACTTTTTCAATATCAAGTATTTCTTCTTTCTTATACGTTAAAGATTTATAAGTTGATCCCAAATCTCTCTTCAATCTTCTAATACCATCTTTTTCAAGTGAAGCAGCATGGTCTGTACCTTTCCACGTTCTGTTAAGAGTATAATGTCTTTCAATCGTACTCGCACCTAATGTATATGCTGCAATATCAATAGCAATACCTGAATGGTGACCAGAAAAACCTATTTCCTTCACTCTATTTTCAAACTTTTCTCTTAATCTTGTTATTTCTAATAAACAAACATCTTCAAATGGAACTGGGTATCCCGATGTACAGCTATAGATTACTAAATCCATATTTCTACCCTTATTTTCAAACAAACTTACAATCTTCTCTTCCTCTTCATGTGTAGTCATACCAAAAGATAAGTGAATTTCACCTTTGTAATTATCACATAACCACTCTAACATTACAAAATGATTATTACATGCAGAAGGTATTTTAATAAGTTCTGGATTTAAAGAAGCGATTTCCTTAGCTGAGGTAAG
Source organism: Bacillota bacterium (assembly GCA_023439605.1). Classification (GTDB taxonomy): domain Bacteria; phylum Bacillota; class Clostridia; order Oscillospirales; family Ruminococcaceae; genus JAEXNS01. The sequence continues at coordinate 5,153 of JAEXNS010000142.1, forward strand.
ATCCCAAACTGATGTACTATATATGATACCAAATTCCTCACACCACTCTTTTAATTGTTTATGTTGTTCAATAGTAAACTCTAAAAACTCTCTATGTGCACCATATGTATCCCCATATGCATTCGCTGGATTAGGGTGTTTCGCATTGTATTGTTCCTCTGTTAATAATTCTTTATTATTTCTTTTTTGAAACTTAATTACATCAGCTTCGCAAAATATTGCCGCCAATTTTATGAATTCTTTAGCAATTTCCATATCACCTTTATGGTTACATCCAACTTCCGCAATTAATCTAGGTTTTTTATAATTCATAATAATCCCTCCAAAACTTTATTTTTTTATATGTAATACAATGAAATCTGCAAGTTTATTATCCTCACATTGACCTTTAAATACATTTTTCAATGTATTCGTAACAAAACTTGCATTATAATCTGATTGGGGTTTATTACGCATTAACCACCCTAATAAATTATCAATTCCATATCTTTGATAATACTTCACTTCAATATTTTTAAATCCACATTTTTCAGCAAGCATTTTCAAATTCTTCTCTGAAAAAATCCATATATGTGGAGTATTAAACAAAATTTGTTTTTCATAAGATTCTCCCAATAGTTCGCGCATTATTGGTGCATCTGTTGGTGTCCCAATAATACTACAACCATCTTCACTTAATAAATCGTAAATCCCTTTTAGAAAGCTTTCTGGGTCATCAACATGCTCAATAACATCAAAACTTGTTATAACATCTATTTTATTTTTATAATCTACAACCGCCTCTTGGACATACGCATACGTAGGATATCCCTTTTCAGCTAGAACCTCTCTGAATAATTCAGATGGTTCTATACCTATAACTGTATCAGCAACACCATTTACAAAATCAAGAAATGCTCCTACTGCACAACCAACATCAGCTACTACTTTGCCTCTAAAAATATGTGTGCCCGTTTGTTCAAACTTTTCTACTACTCGTACATCATGGCTTTTATAAATATCTTCTACTTTAAAATCACCATTTATAGCACTTCTATATGATTTGCTTTCGTAATATTCCTCTATATCATTTCCATAATCATCATGCCAAATAACATCACAGTGTTTACATTGAAACACTTTAACCGATTCTTTTGTATAATTTCCTATACCTCCATCACGTATCGGTCTATCACAAAGTATATTAATATTATTTGATCCACATAATTTACATATCATAAAAATCTCCATTCTATTTAATATTTTATATTCCAACATCCTCATGAATTTTTTTAACAATTTTATTACAATACGGAATATCATTCCTCAAATCGTATGATCTATGTGGCCATTTAGTATATTTTAAAAGATTTAAAGGAACCAGTATTCTAGTAATACGTTCTCTTCTAATAATTCTAGATACGGCTTTTTTACTATAATTAATTAAAATTGGATTGTATTCCTCAATACCTACTGTTAATATCTTATCAATTATTTCTGATGTATTTTGTATTGTATTAATATCTGCATTTCCTATATGATTTTCATATATTTTCTTGTTTTTATACTCTTTATAATAACAATCAATTAATTCCTCGGTAATATCTTCAAATTTTGATATTTTTTGATATTTCTCTAAACCATATGGTATGTATTTTTCATCATATTGTATAGGGCTATATCTAAACGAAGGAATACCTTTTAAATCTGTTTCAAAAACTGTACTACTAGTAAACGAAACATTCACATCAATACTATTAAACCAAGCTTGTATTGGATATTTATTAATAACTTTAATTCGTTTATTTATATCTTCTGGAGCCACATTACCCGGATGTGGTCTGTATATTATCTCAAATTTCTCAAAAAACTCATCACTAAGTTCATTATATTCTTTTAATGTTGCTTCAAGAGAAATCGTGAATATTTCTTGTAGTTCTTTAAGATCATTTTCTGTATAACCTAGTCTAAGCTTACTTTTTTTATGTTTATCTCGAAATATTAAAACCCATCCTCTATTTTCAGAAAATAGTATCCACTTTTTATTAACATCTAATCCAAATTGCTCTGCCATTTCACTCTTGCTTAAGCAAACTTTTGGAGAATTAGAATTTCTAATATTACCTGTTTTAAAAATAAACGCCTTATTAACACCATTTTCAATAAGTTTATTTGTAAAAAAGTCTGCCCAAGTAAAATGTATAACACAATTTTTTGCATTTTCACCTTTTGGCAATAATACTTTTTCTGAAATCTTACTTGGTGCTTGTTCATGATGTAGATTTACAATATACAAATTTTTATTTTTCAACAAAAAAGGTTGTGCATATTTGTAATTTTCATCATCATATATCCAAGGCATAATAACCATATCCACATCATATTTATCATTTAACTTTAATGAATCACCATATTCAAATGCAATAGAAAACAAATAAACTATATAATTTTTCTTTTCAATTTCCTTTTTTAGTCTTAAGCATGCCTCATATTCTCTATTAATG
>JAEXNS010000350.1 GCA_023439605.1 Bacillota bacterium
GTATTTAATACACTAGCAATAGCAAATGCAAGTTTAGAATACATACCACTTGAATAATTTTTTACTGGCATATCAATAAATTCATTTAATTCTGAAAAATCAATTATTTCTTCTTCTTTTTCTGCAATATATTTAAAATCAAATCCTGTAAGTAATCCAGTTAAATATATATTTTTTCTTCCACTAAGGTCATTGTTAAAACCTAACCCAAGTGAAAGAAGTGATATTTTATTTTTATCAACAACAACTTCTCCAATATTGGGTGCAAATATACCGGCAATAGTCCTTAACAAAGTGGTTTTTCCGCTTCCATTTCTACCAATTATACCGTATATTTCACCTTTATTAACTTTAAATGATACACCTTTTAAAGCTTCAAACCATTTATTTTTTTTATTTTTTATGATTGTTGAATCAAGGTTTTTTTTATATTTCACATGTACATTATTCACTTCTAAAGCTATATTATCCATCTGCTCTCCTTTATATTATCTTCAAATAATTATTTTCATATTTGTATATAATATTGATTCCAACTATACTTATTAAAATTCCTATTGTCATCCAAATTAATAAAAGTAATGAATCTGGTGCAGAACCATAAATTATACACTTTCTTACAGATATAATTATAAAAGCTATTGGATTTGCTTTGGCTAAAACGCTATTATATGGTGCCGGAACTCTTGTTTCTATAGAATAAAAAATTCCTGTAATATACATAGTAAGTTTAAGTATTACTTTTATTATTTCTTCAAAGTCACCACATATAGTACTAATATGCATTATTATACATGATAACCCGAAAGTAACTATTATCAAACAAAATGATAATGGTAAAACCCATAATATATTTAAAGTCAAAGGAATGTTATAAAGAAATATCATAATAATAATTATTATAAAAGAAATGCTCATTTTAAATAAAGTTAAACTCATATGATTCAAAATTAATAAAAATTTGGGCATATAAATTTTACTTAAAATATTTTTGTTTTTTCTAACTAGTTTTCCGCTTATATTTATTATATTACTAAACATACTCCAATACATAACACCTATCATAAGGAAAAGTAAAAAATATTGCTCACTTCCATTAAATATTATACCAAATAAAAATGAATATATTAAAATATTTGATAACGGACTTAATATTAACCATAATTTTTGCAAATGTGAATTTGCAAATTCAGATTCTAATAAGGATTTTGTTGAATAACTTAAATATTCAGAATATTTTTTTAGATCTTCAAAAAATTTTTTTAAATTTTTCATTTGTTTCCTTTCTATAATAAATTAAATTTATTATAGGGCATTTCTAAAATCTTAATTTTATAAAATTAATTTAATAGCTATACCTTATATTTAAAATCATATATGCCTATTTATTTTTAAATCACTATCTGCATGCATGTCCACATTAAATGAATCTAAAACACTCATATCTTTTTTATCAATAACAACTACGTTTAACCCTCTTAAATTAAGTGAATAATCTATATTATTTATATAAATATTACTAGTCATATTTTTTTGAACATCATAACCTTTACTTATAACTGTTAAAAATAAACTTGATAAACCTTCCTCTAACTTATAATTCACTTTTATTTCTTTTGGAGATAAGCCTTCATATAGCATTCCTTTTTCAGTATCAAATAATGCAATATATGATGATCTATAGTATGAAGATAAATTTTTTAATCCTATTTCTTTATGGGTAATAAATTTATTCCACTGTTTTGATGCTTCATCATTTACACAAAAAATATAAACCTTATCCTTTAAATTATGAGTATTAGAAAAATAATCATTCAAATCCCACAATAAATTATTTGATGACTCTAAAATATTCATACCCCATTCTTTTTGAATAGATTGTAAATAAGTATATCCTTTTTCCTGATTATTTTTTAATTTATTCTTGAAATAAGAAGAATAATCATTTTTATTAAAATTAATTTCATCTTCTTTTTCAAAAAAATTCACAATAGATCCATCATTTATATCTCTGTTTTTTTGAATAACATTAAATAAATCTTCTGCCACTTCTCTATATCTATCACTATTTACATTTATTTGTTTGGATTTAGAGCTAGTTAAAGCATTCTTTAACCACAACAAACCTTCTTTTTGATATTTCAATCTTAATTTATTAATAATGTCATAATCTATTTTTGAAAAAATTAATTCTTTTGATTGTTCAAAATCATTTGAACTTATTATATTTGTTTTTATATTAAATTGTTTGCCTAACATTTCAAATCTTCCAACTTGTCTATTTTTAATTCCAATAAAATTTTTTTCAAATATAATTGAAAAGCAACAACCATGAAAAGAATCAGTTATTATAAAATCACTATTTAAAAAATAAGCGATCCAATTGGGGAATTTAGTAGAAGATACTATTTTAATATCATATTTACTCCACATATCTATTTTATCATTTGTAGCGGCATGATCTAATATTACAATTAACTTTTTATTTGTTTTTTTTGATAATTCAATTATATAATCTTTTTTTTCATTTGTATAATCCAAAATATATGCTAAAATATAGGGTTCTTTTTCATCAATTTCAGAATATAGAGAAATTTTCTTATAATGAGATACATTACATAAAAAAACTGGATCTATGACTATTTCTGAATCAACTAAAAATTTCTCTTTTGTTAATTTCACCCCATAATCTTCTCTTAAACCTATATGGTCAAATCTTTTTTTCCAAAATGAATATAATCTTTTTGTTGTATTATCTATAGGGAATTTATCACTACCATATGATGAAGCATATGCAACTATTTTTTTATTATCATTTGCAAAACTTAAATTAAAATAATTTGCATGTTTATTACAAAACTTAGAATAGAAATTCCAATTTTGATCTGAACCAATTAAAAAACTATCAAAATAATTATTCATTTCCAAAGCCGTTCCTGCTAATCCAATATTAGTCGCAAGTTGCATGTTATTGTTGGCAAATCTTCTTGATTCATGACCTATTAATGGTACAAGATTATTTAAAACTACTATAGATAAATCCATATCTTCAACTGCTTTATATAAAGCATAATTTGTTGCCATACTTCCATAATTATTTGACATATAAGCAATATAGCCAACATTATAATGAAATGTAGAATCATAAGCCTTATCAAAGTCCATTTTTAGTCTATTTTTAAAATACTCTTTTCTTTTTTTTGAAGCTATCGCAGGTCTTGTAAATGCAATATTGCCTTTTTTTAACTCGTCAAAATTTGATTGTACAATTTTTGTTTTTTCACTTTTTATTTTTTCAAAAAAAATTTTGCCTTTCTCTGAATTGATTAATACAGCAGACGTACCTTTGCTATCATCCAACAATTTATCCACTTGCCAAAAATCACCTATAGATATATCCGCAACTCTTGGTATTTTATTGAAATTACATAAATGACATGAACTTCTAAGAAATACATTTTTAGAAAATGACATTATATACTTATTTTCTATTCCTTTACTTTTTTCAACATTACCGTTTTTATATCTTATCATAAAAAAACCATTACTATTCCAATTAGTAAAATCTCTAAATTGAATTTTTTCTATTTGATTTTTATCATATTTAGAAATAAAACTATCAAAATCTTTTTGTGAAGGTACTCCATGACATATCAAATCAACTGTTAATAAATTATTATAATCATGTTTTAAATAATTTTTCAAACCTGCAACTTGACATGGACATCCAGTAAACATTACTTTATGTTCATCATCCAGTAACACCTTTACTTTTTTAAAAATATCACCTATATAACTTTGTATGTATTTTGAGCCTCGAATTTTATTCATATCTTTTTTATCTGAAATTATTATATGGCTAACTTTAAATTGAGAATCAAAAGCTGCACCTACTACATATCCTCCATGATTAACAAATTCAGAAGCAAAAACAGAAAACGCACCTCCAGATGAACTTTTTAATCTTATCTCATCATCTGCTAAAAAAGCATATATATCAGGATTTTCGGTTTCGTATGGTCTATTTATAATTGGGCATACAGTCTGACAAATTCCACATTCTATACATTTTTTATTATCAATAAAAGGCTCAAAAAAACCCTCTATATTCTCCTTCATTGAAATAGCATTTTGAGGACATATGTTATAGCAAGCACTACATCCAGAACATTTTTTCATATCATCAAGAATATTCATTTTCCCCTCCGTAATTAAAGAATTTTTTTAAGAAGATTACTTAAATCTATTGATTTTCAATTCTTTATCAGCATGCATATCTACATTAAAAGAATCCATTGGATATCCAGTTAATGAATCTAAAATTACAACATTTAAACCTCTTTTATTAATTGATAAATTAATAGTCTTTCCATTAAAGAAATTAACTTCTATTTTGGAAGTTTTACTATTAGTATTTACATTATATCCTTCACTTTCAACGTTTAAAGCTATATCTCCATCTATAAAATCTTTTTTATAAACTATTTTTTTATTATTTAATTCTTCATAAACAAAGTTTTCATATTTATTAAAAACACCAATATAACTATGCCTGAATTTTTTTAATAATGATTTTTTCATTCCAAATGGTTTTGTAGAATTAAACTCACCCCACTGCATTGATGCTTCATCATTTACTGATAAAATTATAATTACTCTTTCTTCGATTTTACTTATAAAATCAAAGTATTCATTTAATTTATTAATTTCTTTTAATTTTTTATAAGTTTTAAAATGCTCATTATATACTATACCTA
>JAEXNS010000354.1 GCA_023439605.1 Bacillota bacterium
GTATTTAACCCTAACAGGCTATTTCTTGAAAGTTCGTGAAAACTAAGGAACCGCCGTGTACGGAACCGTATGCACGGTGGTGTGAGAGGTCGGGGGAATTATTTAATTTTCCCTCCTACTCGATTAATACTAATATGAAATAGGACTGTTGAAATAATTCCAAACCTTTATATTAGGGCAGAAATGTTTTGCCTAAGGTCCAGGGCGATCGGAAAGCCCGGTCGACTCCGCAGAGTCGAAACCCTTGCCAAACGAAACCTTTACCTTTAATGTCTGAATAGCAATAAAATTCAATCAATTTTTAAAGGTTTTATCAATTCTTTAAATTCATTTTAGTATAAAATTAAATTTTTAAAAATTATATAAATATAAATAAAAAAAGCCCCCGAATAGGAGGCTTTTTATTATACTTCTGTTTTTTCCTTAGAACTTAAATCTTTTATAAGTTCTTCATTTTTATTGGTTAACTCACTTTCAGTTATAGAATCAACTTTATCAAGGTCTTCCATATACTCATCTTTCATTATGTTTATGAAAGTTTCTCCATCAATTTTTTCGTATTTCATTAAGTATTTAGCTAGATAATGTAGTTTATCCATGTTATCATTTAAAATATCAGTTGCTTTTTGATAAGAATCTTCTATTATATCTCTCATTTCAGCGTCTATTTCTGCAGCAACTGTTTCTGAATAATTATGAGAGCTATTAAAATCACGCCCTAAAAATACTTCACTTTGGTTAGTTCCATATACCATAGGACCTAACTTATCACTAAAACCATATCTAGTAACCATATTTCTTGCAATAGCAGTAGAACGTTCAAGGTCATTTGAAGCACCAGTAGATATATCATCTAATATAAGCTTCTCAGCAACACGACCACCTAAAAGAGTGATTATGTTATCTAACATTTCTTTTTTGCTCATAAATGATTTATCGTGTTCAGGAAGAGACATTGTGTAGCCACCAGCCATACCACGTGGAATGATAGAAACTTGATGTACTTTATCTTGAGTAGTACAAAAATAAGTGGTTATAGCATGTCCTGCTTCATGATAAGCAGTTAATTTCTTTTCTCTTTCGGTTACAACTTTTGATTTTTTTTCTGGTCCAGCAATTACTTTTATAGTTGCTTCTTCAATATCCTTCATAGTAATAGCTTTTCTGTTTGCTCTTGCAGCAAGAAGAGAGGCTTCATTAACTAGATTTTCTAAATCCGCACCAGTAAAACCTACAGTAGTTTGTGCAATAGTTTTTAAAGTTACATCTGGAGATAAGGGCTTATTTCTAGTATGAACTTTTAAAATATCCTCACGACCTTTAACATCTGGATATCCAACAACTATCTGTCTATCAAAACGTCCTGGTCGTAATAAAGCGGGGTCTAAAATATCACGTCTGTTTGTTGCAGCAATTACTATTACGCTTTCATTTGCAGCGAATCCATCCATTTCAACGAGTAGTTGGTTTAAAGTTTGTTCACGTTCATCGTGACCACCGCCTAAACCAGCTCCCCTGTGTCTTCCTACAGCATCAATTTCATCAATGAAAATAATAGAAGGGTTATTTTTCTTTGCTTGCTCAAATAAATCTCTTACTCTAGAAGCACCAACACCAACGAACATTTCAACGAAATCAGAACCTGAAATAGGAAAAAACGGGCAACCAGCCACTCCAGAAACAGCTCTTGCCAATAATGTTTTACCTGTACCAGGAGGACCTAATAATAAAACACCTTTTGGAATTCTAGCACCAATATCTGCGTATTTTTTTGGGTTTTTTAGAAAATCAACTATTTCTTGAAGTTCTTCTTTTTCTTCCTCAGCACCTGCGACATCTGCAAAAGTTGTCTTTTTACCATTTTGAGATTGGTTTTTTACACTTGCTTTTCCAAAGGAAGTATACTTACTACCACCGCCAGCTTGCTTCATCATAAAGAAAAATAGTGAAAGACCCATTAACAATAATAGTATTGTGGGAAGAATAGTAAAAAGAAAATTACTATTTTTTTCTCTATAGTAGTCTTGTTTTAATGGTTCGTCTGGATTTTGTTCATTATACTCTCGTCTATAGTTGTTTGTTTGAGATTGTGTTTCGCTTAAGAATAAATTAATATTTGGAACTCTATAGTTTATTGGTTTATCTTGGCCTTTAACTTTCATAACCAACTCACCAGTACCTATATCAAAAGTATATTCAGTTACCTTATATTCATCAAAATAAGTCATTATTTCGTTATAAGATACTTTGTTAGGTTTTTGAGATAAATTACCTAAAGAGAAGGTAATTACAAAGATTAAAATTAAAGCTATGACTATGTAAGTAAACGCTCCACGATTTTTTTTGGGTATCAATAAATTCACTCCATTCTTTTGTTTATTGAATATAAAATATATTCATTTGTTTTTAAATCATGCCAGTAATATATTTATAATTACTTTCAAATCAATCGGTATAGATTGCTATGAAAGGCAGATTTCTAAAATTTTCATCATAATCCAAACCATATCCTATTACAAAAAGATCGTCAATTTTGTAACCAAAGTAATCTGGAATTAAAGAAACAGTTCGTTTTGATGGTTTATCAAGGAAAGTACAAATTTTAACTGAAAGGGGAGTTTTATTTAAAAGTAAATCCTTAATACATGTTAAAGTTCGTCCAGTGTCTATTATATCCTCAACAATAAGAATATGATAATCGGATATATTTAAATCTAAATCCTTTTCTATAGTTACAACACCAGTACTTTGAGTGCCAACATAACTAGTTGCAGCCATAAAATCAATATGAAAATTTAAATCAATACTTCTAATTAAATCCGAAAAAAATAAAATAGAACCTTTTAGCATACAAACCAAAAGCAAATTTTTATTTTCATAATCCTTAGTTATTTGAAGACCTAGTTGTTTAACTTTTTCTGAAATTTGATTTTCAGTAAATAAAACTTCATAATTTGTTTTAGTATTCATTATAAATCACTTTCTGTTAAATATCCTTAATATTTATATATAAGACATTTTGGGTTGTATTATCAATTTTTACGGTGTCGGAACATCCTATGCCCTCTATGGCGACTAATTCCATATTACTTTCGAAAAAACATAAGGATTTCCTTTTTTCTTGTGAAATAAATTCATTGAGTAACTTTTTTACACTGGAGTTAAAGTTTCGATTTTGAAGTTTTATTTTATCACCAGGTTTTCTGCTTCTAACAATAAACTGTTCTTTTATTTTATCATAATCTATAAAAAAAGTCGATAAATTTTGATTATTTTTTTTAAAAATATTATAATTTTCTAAAGATAATATTTCACTATATATAATTTTGTCTTTAAAAATCAAATTGCCTAACTCAAACTTTTTTTCTATGTAAATTTCATTGTTTTTTAATTGTTTAATTATTTCTATTTTTAATACATTTTCATTTGAAATAGCAAATGTATTTTTTGAAATATTTATTTTACCATAATTAAATACAAGTGCATCAATTTCAGAAATTTTTTTGTGATTATATTCTAGGTCATTTATTTTCAAAAGATTAGAAATACATCTATAGCGAATTGATTTATGATATAAATGTAAATTTTCCAAAGAGAAAGGTGGTTTAAAGCATTTTAAAAAAACTTGATTTGCTGAATTTTCAATAAAATTATTATCAGTTTCAATAAGATTTGTATTATTGGAAACAGTTTTTAATATTGATGTATTTATATTTTTAAGTATAGGAATAACATGATGCCTTATTTTGTTTCGTGTATAATCATCAGATAAATTTGAACTATCAGTTACAAAATTTTGGTTTTTTTGAACTAAGTAATTTTCAATTTCTTCTCTTGATAAGTTTATAAGAGGCCTTATTATATTGTCTCTAACAGGAGGTATTCCTATTAAGCCTTTCAAGCCAGTCCCACGGGTCAAATTGATAAGGATGGTTTCTAAGTTATCAGAAGCGGTATGAGCGGTTGCTATTATTTTATTTTTAGAGTATTTATAAAAAAAATCATACCTAATATTTCTAGCAGCCTCTTCGATTGACAGTTTGTGAGTTGTAGAATAATTTTTTACATCGAAATTTTCAACATAAAGTTCTATTGCTTTTTTTTTACATAAATCTTCACAAAAAGATTGATCACTTTTGCTTTCTAATCCTCTTAAGTTGTGATTTATGTGTATGGCTGAAATTTCAATTTTCAAATCATCTTTAAGTTCATATAAAGAGGTGAGAAGTGCTACACTATCTGCACCGCCAGATAAAGCAACTAGTATTTTATCATTTGCTTTTATCATATTATATTTTTGTATTGTGTTTAACATGGTATTAAGCATTTTTAACCTTCTTTATTTGCAAATCTAGTAAATTGGCCGTCCCATATCATTTCAACTGTTCCAGTTTCGCCATGTCTATTTTTAGCTACAATGCATTCACTAATATTGGGGTTTTCACTTTCCTTGTTATAGTATGCATCACGATATAAAAACATTACTATATCAGCATCTTGTTCTATAGAACCGGATTCTCTTAAATCTGAAAGCATAGGTCTTTTGTCAGTTCTAGATTCAGGTCCACGAGAAAGCTGGGAAAGTAGTATTACAGGAACATCAAGTTCTTTAGCCATAATTTTTAACTGTCGAGTGATTTCGGAAATGATAACAACTCTATTATCTGTTTTTAAAGTTGTAGTCATTAGTTGTAGGTAATCTATTACAACTAAGCCAATGTTTTTCATTCTTCTTAATTTTGCTTTCATTTGTTGAACTGTAATTGCCGCAGTATCATCCAAATATAAGGAAAGTCTACATAAAACATCTGCACTAGAAGCTAGTCTAACCCAATCATTTTGTGCCAGTCTACCACTTCGTAGCTTGTTACTATCAACCAAAGCTTCTGTAGATAACATTCTAGTGGCTAACTGTTCTTTTGACATTTCAAGAGAAAATACAGCTACATCTTTTTGAGAGTGACGTGCAACATTTGTTGCAATATTTAGTGCAAATGAAGTTTTACCCATACCAGGACGTGCAGCAATAAGGATTAAATCAGATTTATTTAATCCAGTAGTTATAGTATCTAAATATGAAAATCCTGTTTTTGCACCTAAATACTTTTCCTTATCTGGACCAGTGATTTTTGATAATCTATCATAAGCCTCATAAATTACCTCCTTTATAGGCGTTAGACCCTTTACATCACGACCTTGACGAATGTCAAAAATCTTTTGTTCTGTTGCATCAAGTAAAGTTTGTGCATCATATGCACCAGATGATATATCATGCATTATATCTTGTGCTATAGTAGCCAAAGAACGTATATAATGTTTTTCGGCTACTATATCACAGTAACTTTCTATGTTTGACACAGAGGGGACATTTGTCATTAGTGAAGCAAGGTAAGAGCGTCCTTCACTTGGATTTTCAAAAATGCCGTAACTTAAAGCTTCATTTAATATAGTTATTATATCAGTTTTTGAACCAGAACTAAACATTCGAATCATTATAGAAAATAATTCCCTATGGTTTTCGTTATAGAATGATTCTGGCTTTAGCTTTTGTAAAACAACTGACAAAACAGATGAGTCTATTAAAATAGAACCTAGAACACATTGTTCTGCTTCTAAGTTATTAGGTAAATCGTAAGAAATATTTGAGATTTCATTCTGTGGCATTTTAATTATTCCTCAACTATTTCGATAGTCAGTTTTGCATTTATTCCAGCATATAGTTTAATATCGGCTTCAAAAGTACCAAATGTTTTAATATCAGACTTTAAAGATACTTTCTTTTTGTCTATATTTTGTTTAAATTGAATTTTTATTTGTTCAGCAACGTTTGATGATGTAACAGCACCAAATAGTTTACCAGAAGCACCAGCTTTTGCAGGAATTTCAAGAGTTTTCCCATTTATAACATTGAATATATCCATAGCTGTTTGTTTTTCAAGGTCTATTTTATGTTGTTTTGATGCTACCTTTCCAGCTAAATCACTTAAATTTTTAGATGTTGCTTCAAGTGCTAAGCCTTTAGATATTAGAAAATTTCTTGCATACCCATCGGCAACTTCTTTTATTTCGCCTTTTTTTCCAGTTCCTTTTACATCGTTCAATAAAATTATTTTCATAGTTAACCTCTTTCTTTTATTTTAATTTTTACTCAATTCAGCTTGATATTCATCTATAGCAGATATAAGATTTTTTGTAGCCTCTTCGATATTTGTATTTTCTAGTTGTGTTGCAGCCATAGTTTGATGACCGCCGCCTTTTAATTTTTCCATAATTAATTGTACATTTACACTCCCAAAAGAGCGTGCAGAAATATTTATTATATTGTTTAAATTATAGATAACAAAAGAGGCATCAACATCTTGTATATTTAATAACTCATCACATGCTTGAGGAGCACTTATTCTAGTTGCATCTGTTGCATTTTCAACGCTTGCAATAGCAAATCTATCATATATTTTAGCTGTAGATACTATATTGATTTTATTTATATACATTTCTATAGAGTTAGAAAACAAGTCCTTAACAGCTATAGTATCTGCACCCATTTTCCTTAAAAATGCAGCTGCCTCAAAAGTTCTAACACCTGTTCGTACAACAAAATTTTTTGTATCTAACATTATTCCAGCCAATAAAGCATCTGCAAAATATGAAGGGATCTTATTTAGGTTTTTGAAATATTGTATGAGTTCTGTAACCATTTCAGAAGCAGAGGAGGCATATGGTTCATGATGAAAAATAACTGCATTGTCAATAAACTTAACGCTTTTTCTGTGATGATCAATAACAACTATATTTTTTGCTAATTTATACAAATCAACACTTTCTAAAAAATCTGGTTTATGAGTATCGACAATTATCAACAGACTTTTTTCATTAAACAATGAAATAGCATCTTTTTCTGGAATGAAAATACAGCTATTGTCATAATATTTTAACCTGTCAATAAGAGTTTTAGCTAAATTGTTCACAGGGTCTACCACTACAAAAGATGATTTTCCAATTAAATTAATTGCACCAACTAGGCCTATAGCAGCACCTATGGAATCCAAATCACCATATTTATGACCCATAACAAATATGTTTTCAGAACTTAAGATTAATTCTTGTAAAGCATTTGAAATTATTCTAGTTTTAATTTTAGAATGTTTTTCTACACCCTTTGAGACTCCACCAAAAAATTCAAATCCAGAATCTGTTTTTAGTGCAGCTTGATCTCCACCACGACCTAAAGCCATGTCAAGAGCTTGTTTGGCAAATAATTCACTTTCAGATAATGAAGAAGCACCACGCCCGACACCTATTGACAAAGTAATGTTCATATGACCGTTTACGATTATTGATCGTGCCTTATCAAGAATTTCAAAACGAGTATTAATTAGTTCAAGTAAATGAACTTCTTCAAGAACAGCGATAAATTTATCTTTTGATAATTTACGTAGCAAACTATTTGTGTTTTGTGTAAATTCTTCAAAGAGTTTTTCTATCGCAGCCTGAACATTTGCTTTGTCACTTTCTTTAGCGTTTTGAAACAAATCCTCGTAATTATCAATATTTATTAATGCAACAGTTGGTTTTTGGTTATTATATTTTTCTAAAAGAGTTGAATATTCAGTTATATCTTCAAAAAACAAGATTTTTAAATTGGCAGAATTTTCATTGAAATTATTTTTGATATTTACACGATATTCACTTTTCTGATGAAAAATATGTAAATTTTTGCTTTTTAGATTTTCAGGATTGATGTTAAAAACTTCACATATATTCAATCCAAATGCATCGATATTATTGAAAATTTTCTCATTAAAAGAAGTGTTGTACCACAAAATCAGATTTTCCTCATCAACAATAACAACAGGGGAAGGATGATAATTAAGTGCATTGCATTTAGTTTTGCCAACGGCATGTTCTATTTTTGAAAAAAGTTTATAGATATTTTTTTGAAAAGAAAGCAGTTGCATAATAAAACTTATTGATAAAAATAAGGCAATTATAATAAGTGTATAAAAAGTAACATCATTATTAAAAAATAATCTAGATAATAAAAATAAAATCATAACTAACAATGCAAGTATATTTAATTTAAATAGAATTAATTTATTAGATTTCATTAAGCACCCCCCAATGC
>JAEXNS010000370.1 GCA_023439605.1 Bacillota bacterium
TCTTAACCCACTCCTACATAATCTCACAAAATATTTTAATTAAATTAATCCCTTTGATATCACATCGTTTGAAATTACATCAATGTTGTTTTTTTCCATAATTTTAATTGTTTTATCATTATCTTCAACACGTAATATAACAAATGCCATATTATCTGTTTTACTAATAAAAGCATACATATATTCAACACTTATTGAGTTTTGATGTAATAAGCATAGAATATCTGCCAATTTACCAGGTTTATCTTCAACTCCAATTACTATAACATCTGTAATAGTAACTGTACAATCTTCTTTTTTAAGTGCTTCACATGCTTTTTCAGGATCATTAACTATAAGTCTTAGTATTCCAAAGTCTCTTGTATCTGCTATAGATAATGCTTTTATATCTATATTATTTTCTTTCAATATACCTGTTACAGCACATAATCTTCCAGGCTTGTTTTCAACAAAAATAGATAATTGTTTAATTAACATTATTATATCACCCTTTCAAATAATTTATTTTTTTCTCTTATCTATAACTCTAACAGCTTTCCCTTCACTTCTTGGAATAGTTCGAGGTTCTACAATCTTAATTTTAGCTGATATTCCTAATATGGATTCTACTGAAGATTTAATGAGCAACTCTTGTTCTTCAATGTTTTTAACCTTATCAGAAAACATTTCTGCAGATATTTCAACTTGTATTTCTAAAGTGTCTACATTGTTCACCCTATCAACTATTAATTGATAATGTGGTGATGTGTTTCCTAACTGCAATAAAACACTTTCCACTTGTGAGGGAAATACATTTACACCTCTTATAATCAACATATCGTCAGAGCGTCCAGCTGGTTTCATCATTTTTATAAGAGTTCTTCCACAAGAACACTTATTTCTTTTTAATATGGCTATATCCCTAGTTCTATATCTAAGTAATGGAAATGCTTCTTTTGTGATACAAGTGAAAACTAGCTCGCCCTGTTCTCCTTCTGGTAAAACCTCTCCTGTATCCGGATCAATAATTTCAGGTATAAAATGATCTTCATTTATATGCATTCCAGTTTGTTCTGAACACTCAAATGAAACTCCAGGTCCAATAATTTCAGAAAGGCCGTATATATCAAAAGCCTGTATTCCTAATTTTTCTTGAATTTGAATTCTCATTTCTTCAGTCCAAGGCTCTGCTCCAAAAATACCTGCCTTCAATTTTATATCCTCTTTTTTTATTCCCATTTCCTCCATGGTTTCAGCAAGATATAAAGCATAAGAAGGAGTACAACAAATAACTGTGGAACCAAAATCCTTCAAAATAGTTATTTGCCTTTGAGTATTACCTACAGATACTGGAATTACTGTCATTCCAACTTTTTCAGCACCATAGTGAAGTCCTAATCCACCTGTAAATAATCCGTATCCATAAGAAACATGCATAAAATCATGTTTTTCTCCACCAGCAGCAGTAATAGCCCTAGCACAACAGTTTTTCCATATTTCTAAATCATTTTCTGTATATCCAACAACTATTTGCTTGCCTGTTGTTCCTGATGATGCATGAACTCTTACAACATCGTTCATAGGAACTGCAAATAGACCATACGGATATGTATCACGCAAATCCTGTTTCACCGTAAAAGGCAGTTTATGAAGGTCGTCTACTGACTTAATATCCTCTGGTTTAATATTTAACTCGTCCATTTTCGTTTTATAATAAGGAACATTTTCGTAAATTTGCCTTACTTTTTGAGATAATCTAAAACTCTGCAATGACTTCATTTCATGTGGCAAAGCACACTCCATCTGTTCATCCCAATATTTTTCCATCTACTATCCTCCTTAAGTTTTATTATTTGTATGAACAACAATAATCTGCAAAAGATTTAACTATAATTTTAAAACTTGAACTTTCAGGTACTATAAAACTTTCGCCCTCTTTATAGGTTTTATATTCATTTTCATCTTTTTGCATAATGTCCATTTCCCCACCGATTATCTCCATTAATTCTTCAGAAGCTGTATTAAACTCATATTCGCCTGGTAACATAAATCCCAATGTTTTAACATCGCCATTTTCAAAAATAACTTTTCTACTTGTAACTTTTCCATCAAAATAAACATTTGCTTTTTTTACAACACTAACATTTTTAAATTCCATAAAACACCTCATATTATTTTGTATTATATTCCAATTATTGCAATTGCTTTGTGCATGTAAAGCAAAGATGTTTTGCCGAAGGTCCAGGGCGACCGGACAATGTCGTCAACTTAGTGCAAAAATTAAAGTTTTACTCGATTTTTTTCAAAAAATCGTGGGTTTCCAAAGGGCAACGCCCTTGGTTGCTTTCCGAAGAAAGCAAAACCCTTATGCTTTAAGAGCTTTTTTGCTTCTTTTTGCGATAGAAAAAGAAGCGGAGTTTGAGGCAGAGCCTCATAAATTGAAGACATTGGGCGATCGGAAAGCCCGGTCGACTCCGCAGAGTCGAAACTCCTACAAAATCATTTACTTTCACTTTGACGGCTGAATAATAAACCTAATTCAAAC
The DNA here is from genome assembly GCA_023439605.1 of Bacillota bacterium. GTDB lineage: Bacteria > Bacillota > Clostridia > Oscillospirales > Ruminococcaceae > JAEXNS01. The sequence goes on from JAEXNS010000370.1 coordinate 2,525, forward strand.
GCTTTTATATTTAATTCATAAAACTTTTCAGGAACACATTCTTTTATTGCATTTTTCCAATCTTCTATTGGGAAATCCAATTTTGAAGCTAGAACACCCATCATAACAACATTTGTTGTTTTAGGATTTCCTACTTCTTCTGCAAGTTTTAAAGCATCAACAGCTATTAAGTCAATACCTTTTTCCTTTATTTTTTCTAAAATTTCATCTGGATATTTCATAGCTCCCGTTATAACTGGCATAGGTGCTATCTTTTGAGTAGATGTCAAATAGTGTCCACCATCTTTCAAATATGAAACCCATCTTGCAGCTTCTAACTGCTCAAAAGCAACTAAAATATCTGCTTCACCTTTTTCAATAACTGGTGAAAAAACCTCATCTCCATATTTTACATAAGTGACAACAGAACCACCTCTTTGAGACATCCCATGAACTTCACTAACTTTTACATCATAACCTTTTGAAAGTAAAACATTACCCATTAATCTTGAAGCCAAAAGAGAACCTTGCCCTCCTACTCCAACTATCATAATTGATTTTTCGGTCATTAGTTTGTTCCTCCTATAGCATCAAATTTACACATTTCCATACAAATTCCACAGCCCACACATTGTGTATAATCTATATATGCTTTACTATCTTGCATCGAAATAGCAGGACATCCTATTTTCAAACACATTTTACACGATTTACATTTATCTTTGTTGATTTTTAAAGCTGGTTTATGTTTAACTGATTTCAACAGAGCACATGGACGACGTGCTATTATAACTGATGGTTCAGCCACTTCAAGTTCTTCTTTTATAGCATCTTCAGTTTCTTTCATATCATATGGATCAACAACTCTAACTCTCTTAATTCCAATTGACTTACATAACTCTTCTATATTAACTTTTGCAGCTGGATCTCCTTTTAAATTAAATCCAGTAGTTGGATTATGTTGATGCCCTGTCATTCCTGTTATGGAATTGTCTAAAATCAACACTGTAGAATTCGAATCATTATAAGCTATATTTATAAGTCCTGTAACCCCACTATGCATAAATGTACTA
>JAEXNS010000101.1 GCA_023439605.1 Bacillota bacterium
GTATTCCACCAACTAGAACCTATTTGAATATTAACAGGAACAACTGCACCTTCTTTTAAGGAAGATACACCTAGCTCTGTTAAAGGTACGAAAATATCCTTAGTTCCATTTATGGTATCACTAAATAAATTTAAACCATTTGATACTAATGTAACTTTTTGATTATTTGCAGATACTCTAAATGTTATACCTGTTGTAGACCATGAAACTTTAAAGTTACCAGAACCAAGAGTTAAAGCATTTTGAACTTCAAAAGCATGCTCTAAGGTTTTACTGTCAGAAAGAGCAATAGCTGCTTGAGGAATTTCTATTTCCATTTCTGGATCAACTATTGCATGGAAGGCAACTTTGGCTTTGTAGTATTGATCAAATAACAATGGATAACCACCAATCCATGATCGGCCATCAATAAGTCCCCAAATAATTACTGAAGTAATATTTGCACCCTCTTTATCTAACTTTTTGTACATTTCAAATACATCTCTGTATCTTTGTGCAAGTTCTGCCATTCCTTTATCAGAATTATCTGTTTGATCTATATCAAGTTCTGTTATTTGAAGTTCAAGACCAGTTTCACTATACTTATTAATAGCTTCTTCATATACTGCTAAACTTGGATAGTTTAGTTTGATGTGAGATTGTAATCCAATACCATCAATGTTTCCAGCGGCTTGTATTTCTTTAACCTTTGCAATTATAGCATCTCTTTTTTCTGGAACATATTCATTATAGTCGTTATAGAATAATTTACAATCAGCAGGAGCGTATTTTCTTGCAAATTCGAAGGCTAAATTAACAAAAGAGTTATCACCATATACTTTTGTCCAAGCAGATTGACCACTTGTAGTATTATTTGAGCCAGGAACTCTCATTTCTCCTGAATCAGTAAATGCTTCGTTTACAACGTCCCAAGCGTATACTTTTAAATCTGGATATTGTGTTTTAATAGCATCCATCATATTTTTGATATAATTTTCTAGTCTCTTTGTCATTATCTCTTTTGAAACCCAATTTCCAGCTGGGTCAAAGTTTTCTTTAAAGAACCAGTCAGGTGTTTGACTATGCCATACAAGAGTGTGTCCTCTTAAAGGAATATTATTTTTAACACAGAAATCAAGTAAAGATTTAGCTTTAGCTAATGAAACTTGAGGATTTGTTTGATCTCCTGTTTCTTCTGCAAATTTTGCACAATCACTTTGATTTAGAGTATAATCAGGTTTTAATTCATTTCCTGTTGTAAGTGAACCGAAATGCTTAAGAACCAAGTCTTGAGTTGCAGGAACTTCAAGTTCATATCCTTCAACAGAACAGCCTATTGTAAAATAATCTGAGAACACTTCTTTTAGAGATGGTATATCAGTTTGAATTTCAGGTTCAGGTAATTTTTCGCAAATCATATCATCTATATAAAAGTTCATTAAATCTTGAGGAGTAACTTGTGCATCAGGAACATATCCTGTTTGTGAATAAATGGATAAATTTGTTGCTCCTGTTGGAATTGTATAGTTTCCTTCTATTTTTGTCCATTCACCTTTTTTTGCAGTTGCACTAGCAATTTCAATGTAATTTTCTTTACCTTCATTTTGGAATTGAATATTTATTGAAAACTTATGTGAATCTGTCCATTGTTCTTCGTTGTACATAACCCAACCACTGAAATGATAAGTTGTACCTGCATTTAAAACCATAGTTTTATTTGATGCTGGTCCATTCCAAAGTTGTACTCTATTTGTTGTATATAGAGATGATTTACCTGTTTTGCTATAAGTGGTAACTACCTCTGTTTTTGCGTCTCCACGTCCTGTCCAACCCATAGAACCACTTTCAAAATCATCGTTATATCCTTCAACAGTTTCTTCTTCAGTAACAGCTTCACCCATAGCTTGAACATCATCTACATAGAAATTAATTAAATTAGTAGCCTCAACATATATAACTATATTTGAAGCATCTTGAGGAATAGAGATATTTTCACCTTTTATTTGAGTCCATTCACCATTCTTTACTTGTGTACCAGCTATATAACTATATTGTTCTTTTCCTTGAGAATCTGTATACATCATTTGTAGAGCCATTTGTTCACTAGCAGAACCTTCATCTTGCATTACCCAAACACTAAAATCATATGATTTTCCAGCACGAAGTTCTTTTATTTTTGCACAAGCAGCACCATTCCAGTTTTGTGTTCTACCTGTAACATAAAGACTTTTTTCACCAGCATATGAAGTGTTATCAACTATTTCAATTGCAGTTGAGTCACCACGTGCAGCCCATCCGTTAAAACCTGTTTCAAAAGTATCTAAAAATATTTGTGATTTTTCAGCCGCTAAAACATTTGAGTATGATGCAGTAAGAGTTGATGCAATCACCAAAGCTGAAATAGCAGATAAAATTCTTTTGATTTTCATTAATATACCTCCATAATATAAATTTTAAAATAATTATAACAAATGCTTGAAAATTTTTCAACCCTTAAAATTAAATATAATACAGGGGTAAATTATAGTTTTTGACCTTAATATTTATAATCTATTAGTAAAACAGATATAAACAGACAAATTTTTTTCACATTTTTTTCATTTTAATTTCACAATAATACTTTAAAGTTTATACATAAATGGTGTATAATTAAAATATATTATATAGAAGAAAGGAACAATTTTATGAATAATGCAGTTATTATACCGTCCTTAGAACCGGATGAAAAATTAACTACTCTTATTGACGAACTTATATCTATAGGTTTTGTTTTTGTTATAGTAATTGATGATGGAAGTGGGGTAATTTATCAAGATATATTCAATGAAATAGAAAAAAAAGGATGTAAGGTTGTTCATCATAAAAAAAACATGGGTAAAGGTGAGGCGATAAAAACGGCCATAAGATTTATAAAAAAAGATTTTCCAAATATAAATGGTTTTATAACTGCAGATTCAGATGGGCAGCATTCTCCCAAAGATATACTCTCTATTTCAAAGGCATTAGATGAAAATTCGGAGCACATAATTTTGGGTATAAGGGATTTTACTTTACATACTGTACCGTTAAGAAGTAAAATGGGGAATGCTTTTTCATCTTTGTTTTTTAGAATAAATACAGGATTAAAGTGCATAGATACGCAAACAGGACTTAGAGGTATACCCTCAAGCATTGCTGATTTTGCATTACAGATTGAAGGTAGTAGATATGATTACGAAATGAATTTTCTATTGGATTCGGTTAAAAGTGGAATAAAACTAAAAATGATTTCTATAGATACAATATATGAAAATAACAATAAAAAATCACATTTTAAAACTATTTCAGATTCAGTTAGAATTTATAAAACACCTTTGAAATTTGTTTTAGCATCATTAACATGTGCAATTTTTGACTTGACTTTATTTACTGTTTTTAGCCATATATTTAATCATGAGTTAAAAATATTTATTTCAACTTTAACAGCTAGAATTTTATCTGGAGTTTTAAATTTTGTTTTAAACAAAAAATGGAGTTTTGTTTCAAATGGTGACATAAAAAATCAATTTTTTAAATATATTTTGTTATTTGTGTCACAAATGTTGGCGAGTTCTTTATTTGTTTCCAGTTTAGAGTTTATTCCTATTTCATTAACTATAATTAAAGGTATTGTTGATAGTTTTCTTTTTATAGTAAGCTACTTTATTCAAAAAAATTGGGTATTTAAAAAATAAAAATAAAGGAAAGATATAATTATGTATAAGTTTTTCAAAAAACCATTTGCATGGACTATTTTTTACTCTTTACTTCTAGTTTTATTTACTTTTTATGTTATTTTAGACGTTTTTGTTATTCCACGAAAAGAGCAAAATGTGAGTGGTAAAACAACAACTGAAATTAGTGAAAAAATAAAAGTGGAGGAAAATTATGTGAATATAGAAACCGAACAAGAAAAATTCGATAAAGATCAAAATGTTATAAAATATGATGATAATTTATATGAAGATGAAAATATAAAAATATATATTTCCAAGTTATATAAAAACAACACACAAATATATATTGCAGATGTAAAAATTAAAAGTATAGATTACTTAAAAACAGCATTAGCGAAAAATTCTTATGGTAGAAATTTGAAACAAAATACTTCTGAAATGGCAGAAGAACATAATGCGATTTTGGCTATAAATGGCGATTTCTATGGATTTAGAGATGATGGATTTGTTTTAAGAAATAGTGTCTTATATAGAAAAAATGCAGGCAATGGAGAAGCTTTGGTGATATATGGAGATGGTACTTTTGAAACAGTATTAGAAAAAAAATCAGATGCGGATGAACTTTTAAAAAATGGTGCTGAACAAATATTATCTTTTGGACCAGGGTTATTGTCAAATGGAGAAATTTGTGTCGATGAAAAAACGGAAGTTGCTAGAGCTACAAACAGTAATCCAAGAACAGCAATAGGAATGATAGAACCACTTCATTATATAGTGGTAGTTGCAGATGGAAGAACGGATGAAAGTAAGGGGCTTTCTTTATATCAGTTGGCAGAATTATTTAAAGAAAATAACTGCATTGAAGCGTATAATTTAGATGGTGGAGGTTCTGCTACAATGTACTTTAATGGAAAGGTAGTAAATATACCAACAGATGGAGCGAAATTTGGTGAAAGAGAAGTGAGTGATATTGTTTATTTCGGATATTAATAAAAAAATTTCTAAAACTATAAAAAATTATTTTGTTATTTCTATTTTATGCGTTTTGATTGTTTTAATTTATTATAAATTTAGTCATGGGGTTACATCAGAATACATGACATTTTTATTTTTATACCCTTTAATAGGAGGAACGTTTGTTTTTTTTATAATAGAAAATATATTGAAAAAAAAAGTTAAAAGACTAGCTTTTAACTTTTATAATTCTGGAGTCGCAACTCTTGTTGTGGGTAGTCTTATGAATGGGATTTTTGAAATCGCGGGTACATCATCAAAGTATCAGCCTATTTTTTATATTTTGGGTTATACCTTGATTGTTTTTTCTGTATTGAAATTTTTGATAGATATTAAAAAAAATAAATGAACATTCTATAATTATTAAGTTTTTCGGATTTTTTTCATTCTTTAGTTTATTTTTTATGAAAATAAGCGTTTCTAAATTGATATTAAGAGCATATTTGTATAATGTTATAAAAAATAATTATGTTTTTATATCAATTATATAAAAAATAATATTTTTTTTGCACTTAAAATGTCGTTATTGACAAATGATATTTTTGGTGTTATAATTTTATTATATAGAAACGATTATATTAAATATAGAGATTATTTATATACCATCTAGTGGGGGTAATATAATGAAAAAGAAACAATTAATAATTATATTTTTATTTTTTATAATTATTTTCATAAATTATTTTGAAAATAATACATATTTTATCAAGGCTGAAGAAAATACAATTTTTACCGAAGGTTTTGAAGAGGCAAATATTAACTTTTGGTATCCGTTAGGGGATACAAAGTTATCTATTGACTCTTCAAAAAGTAAAGATGGTAACTATAGTTTGGCACTTAAGGATAGAACTATGCCTTGGCATGGTGCAGCGATACCATTGGATGGGAAACTGTATGAGGAAACTGAATGTACATTTAGTGGATGGGTTTTCCAAGATGAATTGGCTTCTGAAAAAATAAAAATGACCTTAAAGTATTTAAACCAAGAGGGTTCAGAAGTGTATCATTTTTTGGGTGAATCTAAAGTAAGCAGTGGTGTTTGGACTGAAGTTAAAGGAAGGTTTAATATACCTAAAAATCTAAAAATGCCTGTTTTTTATTTTGAATCTGAAAATCCAACTTTAAGTTTTAATGTAGACAATGTTAGCATTATAGAGAAAAAAGCTAAACTAGATTCAGAAAGTACATCTGTAAAAGAAAAAGTTTTATTTACTTATGATTTTGAAGAGGATTTTGAAAACTGGAAGACAAGAGGAGAAGAAAAGTTAGTTAGAGATAACAAACATAGTTTTAAAGGAGATTATGCTTTAAAGATTGTAAACAGAAACCAGCCTTGGAGCGGACCATCTCTATCTCTAGATAAAGTTATTGAAAAAGGTGTAACATACTTTTATTATGCAAATGTATTTTTTGAGGGAAATGAGCTTAAGGGCTCAGATTATTTTTTATTTCAAATCCAGTACGATTTAGATGGAACTACTAGGTACTCTACTTTATCAAATAAAATTATGAAAAAAAATATTTGGACTGAAATACAAGGAGAGTTTGTTGTTCCGTTAGATGCTAAAAATGTATACTTATACATGCAAACTGAAAATATAGCTACATTTAAAAAGGAAGATTTATTAGATTTTTACGTGGATTATATTCAAATATCAAATGAACTGATAGAAGATGATACATTTGTAGAAAAAGTTCAAGAAATACAAGAAAAAGAAGCTGAAAAAAAGGATGATAATAAATATATTTATATTATTATATTGGCTAGTATTCTTTTAACTGTAATAATTGCTTTGTTGATTTTCTATAGGTTGGTAGTTATGAAGAAAGAAAATAAAATATCTACAAATTATATTGATTTAGATGTTATGACAAATGCTTTAAATAGAAATGCATATGAAAGAAAAATACAAGAAATAAATAAAAATTACACTATGTTAAAGAAAACAAACATCGCTACTTGTGATATAAACTTTTTAAAATATATAAATGACCATTATGGGCATGATAAGGGCGATGAAGCAATAATAAAATGTGCAACATTATTAATGTCTTTAGT
>JAEXNS010000247.1 GCA_023439605.1 Bacillota bacterium
ATAGCACCATTTGTACCATCACCTGCATTACCAACCGATTTCATCATAGGCATAATTACAAATGGTATAACCATCATTATATTCATATTATTTTTACTTGAATTTATTATCGTTTCTATTTCCATTTCTATTAAAATCTTATCATTTATTATTGATTGAGTTTCAGAAATAACCCTTTTTAAATTTCCACCCATTCTATAACATACTGAAAAAGTATCTGAGAAGTTTTTTATATCTTCTATATTACTTCTCTCACCAAAATTATTAAATAGTTCTTCCAAATTGAATCCGTTATCAATACCTTTTGAAATAATATAAATTTCTTTTGTTAATAAAGCGTTTTCACCATATTGCATTTGCATATCTGCATAAGAATCTCTTATTGCATCATTTGGGTTTTTTCCCGCTGAAAATGAACTGTTTAAAGAATCTAAAAAGTCTCTAAACTGTAGTAATAAAGTTTTTTCTCTTTTATCTTTAAGAAATTTATTTCCAGCTGATTGAATTTTAATACCTGTTAAAATTCCAGCTATTAAACTTAATAATAAAATTTCAAAAAATATGTACGTTGCCACACCAGCTACCCCGAAACCAATTAGAAAAATAACCATTCTCTCTGTAAAATTCATATTATAAATTCTGTAGTCCTTTGCCTCACCAGCAAGACCTTTTATAGGTATGTACTTTTCCTTTTTCATCTATTCATCCCCCATATTATATTTCGTTACTATTCAGCCAGCGACCGGAATGCCCGGTCGACTCCGCAGAGTCGAAACTCATGCAAATCGCAAACTTTACCTTTAGTATTTGAATAGTAACTATATTTCTATTTTATAACCGCTTAACTTTAATTTATAGTCATTTATAAATTTATTTTTAGTTCTTTTTAAAGAACCTGAAACTTTTTCTAATGTAGAATTTTCATCTTCTTCAAATAGATACAATGGATTTAATTTTATTTCACCATTTTCATATCCCAGAACTTCTATGATTTCAACTGTTTTTCTAGAATGATCACGTAATCTAGTTAGTTGTATTATTATATCTACTGCTGAAGCTATTTGCTGTCTTACAGCATCTAGAGGCAACCCTTCCGCACCAGTTATAACCATTGTCTCCAATCTACTTAACAAATCCTTACCGCTGTTCGCGTGCCCAGTAGATAACGAGCCATCATGGCCAGTATTCATAGCTTGAAGCATGTCAAGTGCCTCTCCTCCACGCACTTCTCACACAACTATTCGTTCTGGACGCATTCTCAAGGAGGATTTTATAAGATCTCTAATAGATATTTGTCCTGCTCCAGAAGCATTTGCATTTCTTGTTTCTAAACTGACTAAATTTTCAATCTCCTTAATTTGTAATTCAGCTGAGTCCTCTATAGTTATTACACGTTCATCTTTAGGAATATAATTTGATAAAGCATTTAAAAAAGTAGTTTTTCCTGAACCAGTCCCACCACTTATAAAAATATTATACTTTGATTTAACTAGAATTTCTAATTTATCTGCTATGTCCTGCGTAATAGAACCATATCTTATTAACTGCTCAATTGTCATTGGTTTTTTGGAAAATTTTCTAATTGTAACAACAGGACCACATAAGGAAACAGGTGGCAATACAATATTTACACGAGAACCATCCGGTAATCTTGTATCCACAATCGGATTTGCTTGATTTACCTCCCTACCCGCTTGCCCCACTATTCTTTGTATTATATCTTCTAATCTTCTTTGACTTTCAAACTTTGCATTTAATTTTTGTAGCTTTCCACTTTTTTCAATAAAAATATCTTCATAACCATTTATCATAACTTCTGTTATAGAATCATCTTTCATGATTGTATCTAAAATCCCCAAACCACGAATAGAACTGTAGATATTTTCTATTATATCCACTTTATCATTTATAGGTAAATATAATTCTCTTGTCTTTTCTACAACAGACGCTTCTATTTTCTCATACAACTCATCATCAGTTAGCTGTGTTAATGGCAGATTATCAATTACTGTATTTTTTATTTCCTGTGCTATTTGTTCATAATTTTTCTCTATCATAAATATTTCCCTTTATATTTCATTAAATATTCCACTTGACACTATGGATGTTATTGTACCTTCAACTGTATTTTGATTGTAAAGGGGTAATGTGCCTAAAACATGAACACTGAACTCATAATTATAATTATCCGAAATTGGAGTTATTTTATTTTCAATCAAGGAAATTTTTGAACACAAATCAATTCCATTTCTTTTACTTATTATATCTAGTGCCTTATATTCCTTTTTCAACTTTTCTTTGAACAAAATATTTTTTTCTGTTAAAAGTATTATTTGGTCTGATTTATCTAAAAAAGTTATAAAATTTTCTGTAATACCAAAATCTAGATTTACAATAATATACTCATACTCACTATTTTCTTTTAGTTCACTAATTAACTTTAAACACTCTTCTTTACTTATTTCCAACTTATCTAGAGGGTTTATTGGTGATTTAAAGAAATATACTCCTTTTGAATCTCTTAAAACAGCACTTTCTATTTTAAGCGCTAAATTACATTTTTGACTTTTAAGTGCAAAAAGTATATCCGTTAAATCAAAACTACCATCTGCAGAAAAATAAAAATCAGACTCTCCAAATTGTTCAAAATTTAGATGAAGTGTCTTTTTCTCTCTTTGAGCACATTTTATTGCACAGGCCACAGATGCAACCGAAGAACCAGCACCACCATTTACAGATACAAAAGATATCATTTTTGATACCACATTTTTATTATTCTTTTTATAGGTTACTTTTTGTTCTGCTTTTTCCGAATATATACTTAAAATATTTTTGTATATCGCAGATGTTTTTTGAAATTTGCCTATTGCTTTTTGGTTGTTTATCGTTTCAATATCATTGGTTTCAACAAAATATGCAAACATACAGTGAGAAGGTAATTCTGATGGATTTATATTTACATACTGATCCGCAATAAGCATATTTATTCTATTATTCTTAATTTCTTCAATTACTTTTTTTTCATCCGTAAATGAATAAACTTCTATGTTTTGTGAATAATTACAGTTAAAAGCATTTGTTATTGATTGAATATAATTTATATCTTTATCAAGTAAAGCCAATTTAATTTTAATTTTCAACTAAATATCCCCCAATCAATTTTTATTAGATTATTTTTTACTTATATTGAGTTATTTTCCCATATTTTTTTAGATAAAAATATAGCCAGTATAAATTATACAGGCTATTGAGATTTTTGTAAATATGTAATTTATATCTTTGTTAATGTTTACAATTATTTTATAAATTAAATGATTCATATATATGAATTTTCTAAATAATCATGATATTTTCCCAAAATAACGTATTTCATTTTTGCCTGAATCCTTTGCACGATACATAGCCATGTCAGCACATTTTAACAATTCAGCCGAATCCAATCCATCGTTAGGATAAAATGCTATTCCAAAACTTGCACTTATATGAAATTCTGAATTTTCTATTATAAACTTATCCATTAAAATAACCCTTAAATTCTCTATATATGCTTCTATTTCATAGTCTTTTAAATTTGATTGTATAACTAAAGCAAACTCATCTCCACCTAAACGACCAAGCATATCTTCCTTATATATGGCTTTTTTTAATTTAGATGTTACAGTTTGCAATAAAATATCCCCCGCATGATGTCCCATAGTATCATTAATTTTTTTAAAATTATCTAAATCTATAAACACAACACCAAATTCTATATTTCTTTTCTCTGCATAATCAACCAAAAAATCAATTCTGTTTATAACCATTTTCCTGTTTGGTAAACCAGTTAAAACATCATAAAAAGCAAGCTGACTTAATTTCTCCTCATTTTCCTTCATTACAGTATTATATTCATATAATCGCTTATTTTGTCTTTCTAATTCTTTATGTGCTGATGCAATTTCCTCATTTAGATACTCTAGCTTTTCTTTTTGCTTTGTTATTTCAACAATCTGTTCATTTAAATGATTTGCACAAAGATAAATAATTGAAATTATCAAAACAGTACATAAAGGAACTACTATTCCTGGAAAAGATACAAAAGATTGTTTCATAAAAAATTGAAAAGCTATAAAACTACTAGCAATAATATTCATTATTAATGCTAAAATATATCCTAATTTTTTGAAATTCATAACAACATAAACTGAAATCATAACTTGAAACTGAGCAATAACACCATTTAAGTTCATTTTATTAATATACTGTGCTTTTGATTGTATATATATAGAAATAATGTATAGCAGTATGAAAATTATAATTTGAAAATATATTTTATGTATCTTTTTATCATCATCTTCTGTACTTATAAGACTTATGATTTCGTTTTTTAGTTTATTATGAATCATAGATACTCTCCTTATTTTATATAAACAAACAAAAAATATACTATAAATTATACACTATAATGATAATTATGTCAACAAAAATATAATTTCACTGTAATTTTGTGCTATTACCCTATTCTTTCACTAAATACCTCTATTTATCTAAACAAAATATGATTTTTAATTATTGACTTTTATAGTTTTAATTACTTATAATATATATGTTCGACTAAAGTAAAAAAAATTAAATCGAGAAAGGTTACTAAAATGTCTATTAAAAACAAACTCATTTCTATATTAGAACACAATAAAGGTAATTATGTTTCTGGTAATTTTTTAGCAAATGAATTGGGTGTTTCTAGAAATACTGTTTGGAAAATAATCAAGCAGCTTGAGAATGAAGGCATAGAGATTACCGCTAAGACCAATAAAGGTTACATGCTATTACAAGAATGTGATTATATTTCTGAGGAAGTAATACGCAAACACTTAAATTTAAATTCCAAAAGAAAAATGGAAATTTTAAAAACTATACATTCCACAAATGATCATGCAAAAAAATTGGCACAAAATTCAAAAAACGAAATTTCTGTTGTAATTGCTGATAAACAAGAAGCTGGCAAAGGGAGATTAGGGCGAGTTTTCGTCTCTCCCCCACATTCCGGTATTTATTTAAGCTTGATTATACGCCCTGAATTCAATATAGAAACCTCACAGTTTTTAACATCCTGCATTGCTGTTGCTGTTTCAGAAGCCATTGACAACATTTGTGGATGTGAAACAAAAATAAAATGGGTAAATGACATTTACCTAAATTCAAAAAAAATATGTGGAATATTGACAGAGGCTTCAATAAGTTTTGAATCAAATTCTTTGGAATATGTCATTATAGGAATTGGAGTCAATGTTGGAAGTATAAAAAAATCTCTATCTTCTGAATTACTTGAAATAGCGTCTTCTATAGAAGACGAATTAGGGAAAAATTTTTCACGCTCCATTATAATTGCAGAAATATTAAATAGGGTTGATTTTCATTTAGCAAATATAACATCTTTAGACTTCATGAAAAGATATAAACATCGATCATTTATAATAGGTAAGGAAATCCTTGTTTCAACCAACAAATTCCAAAAAAAAGCTGTTGCTTTAGATATCGATGATAAAGCAGGGTTAATTGTAAAATATGAAGATGGAAAAACCGAAACTCTTAATACAGGAGAGGCAAGCATTTTGAAAAAATAAATATACTTATTAACTCAAAAAATCTTGATTAAAAATGATTAATGTGATAAAATTAAAATGTTAATGTTAAGTTGGTTAAACAAAGTTAATATCACTTAAAACCTCTTAATAAAAATTATTTAAATAATTTTATATACTTTTAAAGGAGTTAATTTTTTTATGACAAACAGTTATGAGAGTCCATTTTGTTCTAGATATGCTAGCAAAGAAATGCAATACATTTTTTCAGCAGATAAAAAATTTACAACATGGAGAAAATTATGGGTGGCACTCGCTCGTGCTGAAATGAAACTAGGGTTACCTGTTACAGAAAAACAAGTAGAGCAACTTGAAAAAAATATTGAAAATATTGATTATGAAGTAGCTCAAAAACGTGAAAAAGAATGTCGTCATGATGTTATGTCCCATGTTTTTGCTTATGGTGAAGTTTGTCCTGACGCAAAAGGAATTATCCATCTTGGAGCAACATCTTGTTATGTTGGTGATAATACAGATTTAATCATAATGCGTGATGCTCTACAAATAGTTAAACGTAAACTTATAAACGTTATATCTCAGCTTTCAAAATTTGCAACTGAATATAAATCAATGCCCGCTTTAGCATACACACATTTACAACCAGCACAGTTAACTACTGTAGGTAAACGAGCTACTTTGTGGATAAATGAATTTTTAATGGATTTAGAAGAGTTAGAGTATCGTTTGGCAAATATTCCTTTTTTAGGTTCTAAAGGAACTACTGGAACACAAGCATCTTTTATAGAATTGTTTGAGGGAAATTCAGAAAAAATCAAAAGTCTAGAAAAAATGATTGCAGAAGAAATGGGATTTGAAAACGTTATTCCTGTTTCTGGACAAACATACTCCAGAAAAATTGATTCTCAAATTTTATCTACTTTAAGTGGAATAGCTCAGTCGGCTTCAAAATTTTCAAATGATATGCGTATACTGCAGAGCTTCAAAGAAATGGAGGAACCTTTTGAAAAAGGCCAAATAGGCTCATCTGCAATGGCTTATAAACGCAATCCTATGAGATGTGAACGAATTACTTCAATTGCAAGATATGCAATGATAGATTCTCTAAACCCTGCTTTTACAGCTGGAACCCAATGGTTTGAAAGAACTCTTGATGATTCTGCAAACAAAAGAATTTCTGTAGCCGAATCATTTTTAGCTATTGATTCAATTTTAAATATAATGATAAATGTGACTAGCGGACTTGTTGTATACCCTAAAATAATTCATAATCGCATCATGAATGAGTTACCATTTATGGCAACAGAAAATATAATGATGGATGCAGTAAAAAAAGGTGGAGACAGGCAAGTATTGCATGAAAAAATTCGTGAATACTCAATGGAAGCAGGCAAAAGAGTTAAACAAGAAGGCCTAGATAATAACTTATGTGAACTTATTTTAAAGGATCCTGAATTTGAAATAACACAAGAAGAGATGAATTCCATACTAAATCCAATTAATTTTATTGGTAGAAGCAGCGAACAAGTTGAGGAGTTTATATCTGAACACATAAATCCTATCTTAGAAAAAAATAAAGATATTTTAAATGAACAGGTTGAAATAAACGTATAAAGGTTACTATTCAGCCAAAGTTTACTATTTTGCAAAGGTTTCGACTCTGTCGAGTCTACCGGGCTTTCCGGTCGCCCTGGACCTTCAGAGCGTATATCTTTGGTTATGGATATGACTGAATTGTACCAATAATACATCTATAATACTTTTTTCGTTGATAACTATTGACTTTTTGTGTAATTTGTCATATAATTATACTTAATTGTCGATTTAATTTGTATTATATTTTTAATGTAGTAAACAACATCTATTGTTTACTACATTAAGCAAAATTAAATTACTTTGGCTACATATAAATAATAAATTAGGAGGTTTAAATGTGAAAAAAATTAAAAAACCTGTTTTTTTCGTTGTCTTTTTACTTATAATGGTGTTTTCGGCTTCTGTTTTATTGGGAATTACTTCTCAATACGGAGATATAGTGACAACATATATCAAAAGCGTAAAAGATATACGACTAGGTATTGACATTCAAGGGGGAGTTGATGTTACTTTCACTCCTGCAGACGGAATTGATGCTACAGATGAACAGATAGATTCTGTAAAAGAAGTTATGAAAGTAAGACTTTCTTCTTTGGGTATTAATGATAGTAATGTATATTCTGATTATAACAAGGACAGAATTATTGTAAGATTTCCTTGGCAATCAAACGAAAAAAACTTTGACCCTGAAGCCGCAGTAAAAGAATTGGGCGGTACTGCTATGCTTACATTTAGAGAAGGAACTGAGCAAGACGAAAACGGTCTTCCAACAAGTCCTCTTGTTTTAAATGGTAATGATGTTTCTAAAGCTTTCGTTTCTGTACAACCAAATGAAACTACTGGTGCACAAGATTACGTTGTTTCACTTGAGTTAACTTCTGAAGGTACAACAAAATTTGCTGAAGCTACTGGTAGATTATCTACATCACAAGGTTCCATTTCTATATGGATGGATGAAACTATGATTTCAAATCCAACAGTACAAGCACATATAACTGATGGTAAAGCTATTATTTCTGGTCAATTTGATTATGAAGGTGCAAAAAGTTTAGCAGATAAAATAAACGCTGGTGCACTTCCTTTTAGTTTAACTACATCAAGCTTTAAAACTATCTCTCCACTTTTAGGTTCTGGTGCTCTTCAAGCAATGATTCTTGGTGGATTTATCGCATTTATTTTAGTTTCTTTATTTATGATAACAACATATAGATTGCCTGGCTTTGTTGCTGTTATATGTTTAGTTGGTCAAGTAGCAGGAACTCTAGCTGCTGTATCAGGATATTTTGCTTTTATGAATAGCTCTACCTTAACCATTCCTGGTATCGCTGGTATCATTCTTTCAATAGGTATGGGTGTTGATGCTAACATTATCACAGCAGAACGTATAAAGGAAGAATTACGTTCTGGTAGAAGCTTGGATAAATCACTTGATTTAGGTTACCAACGTGCATTTACTGCTATTTTTGATGGTAATATTACTGTTATCATTGTTGCAATTGCTTTAATGGGAGCTTTTGGTGTTCCTGAGAGTTTTTTTGCTAAAATGTTATCTTTCTTGTTCAGATGGTTTGGTGCAACAACTGAAGGTACCATTTATTCATTTGGTTACACATTAATGGTCGGCGTATTATTAAACTTTATAATGGGTGTGTTATCTTCAAAATTATTAATTGGTTCACTTTCCAAATTCAAACCATTAAAAAACAAAAAGTTATATGGAGGTGTAAGTAAATGATCAAAGAAAACACCACAAAAATATATGATATACTAGGAAAGAAAAAAATATTCTTTACTTTTTCCTCTATATTGATTTTAATCTCAATTATTTCTACATTTTTTGGTCTTAAAGTTGCTATTGAATTTAAAGGTGGAACTATGATTTCATATTCATACATAAATGAAATCGACTCGAAAGAAGCTCAATCTAGAATTGAAGAAGTTTTAAACAACAAAATTATTCTTCAACAAGGGGATCTTTTTAATAGTGATAGAAAAAACCTAACAATTACTCTTGTTTCTACTGATGGAATATCTTCTGATTTACAAAACAATTTAACTAGTGCACTTAAAGAACAGTTTTCAGACAATGACATACAAATATTAGACTCAAATGACGTTTCCCCTTCATCTGGGCGTGAGTTTTTTATAAAATGTTTAGTTGCTGTTGCTTTTTCAGCTTTAGTATTGGTTATATACATTTCATTTAGATTTAAAAGAATTAGTGGATGGTCAGCTGGTATTTTCGCAGTTATAGCTCTTATTCATGACATTACAATAGCATATGGTGGATTTGTTATATTAGGATTTGAAATAAACTCAAATTTTATGGCTGTAATACTAACTATTCTTGGTTATTCAATAAATGACACAATTGTTGTTTATGATAGAATAAGAGAAAACAAGCATCTTATGGGCCAATCTACACCACTTGACAAACTTGTAAACACCAGTATATCACAGTCATTTTCACGTGCAATAAATACTTCATTGACAACTATTGCTTCAATGGCAGTAATTTCAATAGTAGCATTTATTTATAAAGTTAATTCTATCTTAAGTTTCTCTGTACCTTTACTTATTGGTATGATAATAGGTACATATTCTTCTCTTTTTCTTGCTCCTTTACTTTGGGTCACATGGCAAACAAGAAAAGGTAAAAAAGACAATTAAATTCATCATAACTTTAAAAGCACCTTGTTTTCAAGGTGCTTTTATGATATAATAAATCATAAAGTTAAATTTTAAAACAAAAGGAGCATTTACATGAAAGTCGGTGTTTCTACTGCTTGTCTTTATCCTGAATTATTAGAAAATGCTTTATTTAAATTACTTGAGAGTGGAATAAATACTACTGAA
The DNA here is from genome assembly GCA_023439605.1 of Bacillota bacterium. GTDB lineage: Bacteria > Bacillota > Clostridia > Oscillospirales > Ruminococcaceae > JAEXNS01. The sequence continues at coordinate 10,035 of JAEXNS010000247.1, forward strand.
ATATTTATTAATTCTCATTGTGAACTAGATAAAAAATTTGTAGAAAATATGGCTAAAGTATTAAATAATTTTAATGCCAAATGTGTTTCTTTACACCCTTATACATGTGCTTTAGAACCTATGATGTTTTTTTCTGCATATGAGAGAAGGATTTCAGACATTTTAGAGTATTATAGATGTTACTTTGAAGTGATGAATAAACTCAATGCTAAAATTTTTATATTTCATGGTAATAAATTAATAACAAATGTACACCATCATTTATATTTTGAAAGGTTTCATAAGCTATTTACTTTAGGCAAAGAATACGGTATTACTGTAACTCAAGAAAATGTAGCAAGATGTCAAAGTTCTGCTCTTTCTTTTTTAACAGAAATGTCTGATTATCTAGGTGATAATGTTAAATTTACACTTGATGTAAAACAAGCAATCCGTTCAAATGAAGATCCATTTAACATAGTTAATACATTAAAGTCAAAAATAATACATACACATATAAGTGATAATGGTCCAAATGGTGATTGTTTATTAATAGGAGAAGGTACTTTTGACATAATCCTTTTTTTAAAAAAACTAAAAGAGTTTAACTATTCTGGCGATATAATTTTAGAACTATATCGAAGTAATTATTCAACTGTTCTAGATTTAAATAAAAATTATAATAAAATCAAAAATATAATAAAACACGAACTTTAATTTTGGGAGGGTATATATGAAATGTCCTTATTGCGGTTTTGAAGATACAAAAGTTATAGATTCACGTCCTGCTGACTCAAAAAAAAGAAGACGTCGAGAGTGTACAAACTGTTCAAAAAGATTTACCACATACGAAATTGTTGAAGTTCCTCTTCTCATGGTACAAAAAAAAGATGGTACTTTTGAGCCTTTTAAAAGAAATAAACTTATAGATGGTATATACAACGCAATTAAAAAGAGACCTATTAGCATTGATGAAGTCAATAATCTTGTTGATGAAATTGAAAACTTTTATGCAAATGAAATGAAAACTCAAATAAATTCAAACGAAATTGGAGATATGGTCTTAGAAAAATTAAAAAAACTAGATCTCATTGCATATATTAGATTTGCATCTGTATATAAGGATTTTACTGATGTAGAAAGCTTTATTAAAATAATTTCTGAATTAAATGAACAATAAATATGTAGACAAATTTATATCTTTATGATAAAATAATAAAGCATTGTTAATTTTATTTATTTAATTTTAACATCTGTTTTGTTACTATTCAGCCATATGTATAAAGTAGAGGTGTTTTACCGAAGGTCTAGGGCGACTGGAAAGCCCAGTCGACTCCGCAGAGTCGAAACTCATGTAAAATCCCCTAAGCTTTCCCTTTAGTGACTGAATAGTAACTCTGTTTTGCTCTTTAACATATTTTTAAATACTTAATAGGAAGGTTTTTTTATGAATTTTGCAAAAATAATTAATTTCAATGGTATGCCATGTGTCGAGTTGAGCGTTGATGATTATACTGCTTTAATAGCTTATGAAATAGGTAGTAATGTAATACGTCTTCGAAATACAAAAAATTCTGTAGATGTATTTAGATTTAATGACTCTATTTCACCAGAAGAATTATTAAAATCTGCGGAAGTATGGGGACTGCCTCTTTTATATTTACCAAATAGATTTGCTGACGGTATTTTAAAAACCTCAGATGCTACATATCATTTACCTGTAAACGAAGGTGAACCATACAACAACCATATTCATGGCTTCATTCACAAACGTGTTCACTCTATTGTTGAATATGATTGTGATGAAAATAAATCATGGCTAAAAACACAATATCTTTACGATGAAAATGATGATTTTTTTCAGTATCTACCTGTCAAGTTTAATGTAGAATATACTTTTACTTTGTCAAATGAAGGTTTAGATGTAAATATAAAATTCACAAATTTATCAGAAAAAGTTCTTCCAATGGTTTTGGCATCACATACTGCAATACAAGCACCTTTTGTTGATGAAGGAAAATTACCCGATATAAGAATAAGCGTTCCTGTTTTACAAAAATGTGAGTTAAACGAAAGATGCTTACCCACTGAAAGAATTTTAGACTTAACACCATGGGATGTAGAATACAATAATGGAACAAAAGTACCTGTTTTACAAAATATAGACAATGATATGTATTTAGCTGATAAACTTTTTGTTGAAGATAAAGATTTTTATGGAATGATAGCAGAAGATATAGCTAAAAAAGTGAAAATCTTTTACGAAGTCTCAAACGAGTATAGATTTTGGATTATATGGAATGACAAAGGCTTTAACGGATATTTTTGTCCTGAGCCAATGACTGCGATGATCAATTCTCCAAATCTAAATATGCCAAACTATATTTCAGGATACAAGGAAATAATACCAAACAATACATTTGAAACAAAACAAAGATTCTTTGTTAAAAAATATTAAATATTAATGTTTAATCTGAAAAAAGTTTTTAATTTTAATTTTTTTAATTAAATTCATCAGTTAATATTTAGCCCCACACGTATGACTATATATGCCAAATGTCTAAGGGACTGGAAAGCCCAGTCGACTCCACAGAGTCGAAATCTCTACAAAATTACCTATGTTACCTATAGTCGCTAAATATTAATTTTCATAAGCTTAAATTAAATAATTTTTTGATAAATAGCTTGAAAACATATTCATAATATGATATAATTTTTATAATCGTTTTGCAATTAAATAATTACTTAAATAATAACTAATAAAGGAGTTTTAAAATGAAATTCGGTTTTTTTGATGACCAAAGCAAGGAGTATGTAATCAATTCTCCTAAAACACCTTATCCATGGATAAATTACTTGGGTACACAATCATTTTTCTCATTAATCTCAAATACTGCTGGTGGATATCATTTTTATAAAGATGCCCGCTTAAGAAGAATTACTCGTTACCGTTATAATAATGTTCCTGTTGATATGGGTGGTCGTTATTTTTACATTAACGACAATGATACAGTATGGTCACCAGGCTGGTCACCAGTAAAAACAGAATTAGATAGTTACGAATGCCGTCATGGTATGGGATACACTGTTATAAAAGGTAAAAAGAATAATATTTCTACAGAAGTTACTTTCTTTGTTCCTCAAAATTATAATGGTGAAATTCAAAAATTCACAGTTAAAAATGAAGGCACAGAAAAGAAAACTATAAAATTATTTTCATTTATAGAATTCTGTTTATGGGATGCTCAAGACGATAGTACAAACTTCCAAAGAAACTTTAATACTGGCGAAGTAGAAGTTGATGGTAGTACACTTTATCATAAAACAGAATACAAAGAAAGAAGAAATCACTTTGCATTCTATACAGTTAATACTGAAATCAATGGATTTGACAGTGATAGAGAAACCTTTACAGGATTGTACAACGGTTTCGATAAACCTCAAACTGTATTTGCAGGTAAACCATCAAATTCAGTTGCTGATGGTTGGTCTCCAGTAGCTTCACATTATATCGAAATCACTCTTGAAGCAGGTGAATCCAAGGATTTAATTTTTATTTTAGGATATGTTGAAAATCCTCAAGAAGAAAAATTCAATGCTGACGGTTCTATGAATAAATCAAAAGCAAAAGCAATGATGGAACAATTCAACACTACTGAAAAAGTAGATGCTGCTCTTGCTGAAAACAAAAAAATGTGGGATGATTTATTATCAAAATATACAGTGTCCTCTCCAGATGATAAATTGAACAGAATGGTTAATATATGGAACCAATATCAATGTATGGTTACATTTAACATGTCTAGATCCGCTTCATATTTTGAAAGTGGTATAGGTCGTGGAATGGGCTTTAGAGATTCAAACCAAGATTTACTTGGATTTGTACATCAAATTCCTGAAAGAGCAAGAGAAAGAATACTTGACCTTGCAGCTACTCAATTTGAAGACGGTGGTTGTTTCCATCAGTATCAACCTTTAACTAAAAAAGGTAATCATGAATTGGGTGGTAATTTCTCAGATGATCCATTGTGGATGATTTTATCAACTGCTGCTTATATAAAAGAAACTGGTGACTATGGCATTTTGGACGAGATAGTACCTTATGAAAACAAAGAAGAACTTGCTAAACCTATGATGCACCATATTCAACAATCATTCTATCGTATAGTAAACAATTTAGGTCCTCATGGTTTACCACTAAGCATGCGTGCTGACTGGAATGACTGTTTAAATCTAAACTGTTTCTCAAGTGCTCCTGGAGAAAGTTTCCAAACTTCAACATCTAAAGATGGAAAAGTTGCAGAATCTATTTTTGTTGCTACTTTATTTACATATGCAGGTCCTGAATATGTTGCATTGTGTAACTATAAAGGCGATACAGAAGCAGCTGCAAAAGCACAAGCAGAAATAGACAAAATGTCTGAAACTGTAATGAAATACGGCTATGATGGCGAATGGTTCTTAAGAGCATATGATGACTTTGGTAAAAAAGTTGGTTCAAAAGAATGCGAAGAAGGTAAAATATTTATTGAGCCTCAAGGTTTTGCTGTTATGTCTGGTCTTGGAAAATCAGAAGGCTTAGATATTAAAGCTCTTGATAGTGTTGATAAATACTTAAATTCAAAACATGGTTTAGTATTAAATAACCCTGCTTTCACAAAATACTATATCGAATACGGTGAAATTTCTACTTATCCAGGTGGTTACAAAGAAAACGCAGGTATATTCTGCCACAACAATGCTTGGATTATATGTGCTGAAGCATTTGTAGGTCGTGGAGACAAAGCTTTTGAATACTATTCAAAAATTGCTCCTGCTTACCGTGAAGATATTTCAGAATTACATAGAACAGAACCATATGTATATGCACAAATGATAGCTGGTAAAGATGCTAAGCGTCATGGCGAAGCAAAAAATAGCTGGTTAACAGGTACTGCTGCATGGAACTTTGTTGCTGTTTCCCAATATATACTTGGTATTATTCCTGACTGGAATGGATTAAAAGTAGATCCTTCTATTCCAAGTGCATGGGATGGTTTTAGTATAACAAGAAAATTCCGTGGTTCAGTTTATGATATCACTATCAAAAATCCAAACCATATTTGCAAAGGTGTAAAATCTGTAACTGTAGATGGAAATGCAATCGAAGGAAATGTATTGCCAGTATTTACAGACGGTTCTACTCACAAAGTTGAAGTAATAATGGGTTAAAGAAACCTTTAAAATAATATTAGGCTTTAGCGACTAGTTTAGTTCGCTAAAGCCTAATATATTATTATTCAGCCACTAAAGGGAAAGTTTACGGTTTTTCAAGGGTTTCGACTCTGCGGAGTCGACCGAGCTTTTCTGTCACCTTGGACCTTCGGCAAAATATCTCTGCCCATACATATAGCTGAATAGTAACCAATATATTGCACTTCGTAATTTGGAATAAATTTCTTCTTGTTATTATTTTATTTTTATGTTATCATTATAACATATATGAGTTTAAATCAAAAAATATTATTTTGTAAAGGAATATTTATATGAAATTAGGTATGGTTGGTCTCCCTAACGTAGGAAAAAGCACTTTATTTAACGCTTTGACAAATGCAGGTGCAGAATCTGCAAATTATCCATTTTGTACTATAGATAAAAATATAGGAATTGTTGCCGTTCCAGATGAAAGATTGGATGCTCTTGCAAAAATGTATAATCCAGATAAATTCACACCAGCAAATTTAGAATTTGTTGATATTGCTGGCCTTGTTAAAGGAGCTTCTAAAGGAGAAGGATTAGGAAATAAGTTTTTAGCGGATATTCGTGAGGTTGATGCTATAGTTCATGTGGTTCGTTGCTTTGAAAGCATGGATATAATTCATGTAGATGGTGAAATAAATCCTGCAAGAGATATTGAAACTATAAAT
>JAEXNS010000195.1 GCA_023439605.1 Bacillota bacterium
ATATTATTTCGCCAAAACTTTCTTGTGGCTGATAATTCTCAAGAGCTGAAAAATCAGCTTTTAAAATAGGTAAAATTAAATCTAGAAGTTCATCACACTCAAATACTTCTTCTGATGTTCCTGAATATTCTCTTAAAATATTTATAAGGTCATTACGACTACAGTTAGCTATATTTCTTTTCTTTCTTTTATGGCCCGGTTCACTACAAGCACATAAAAATATATATTTGGGCGAATTACATTCATAGCTTAGAAGCTTCATATATAATTCTTTAGCTATAACACTTCCCATACTATATCCCAAAATACAGTAATCTTCATCTATTCCTATATTTCTTATTTGTTTATAAATATCTTCTGTTATTTCATCAATTGAAAACATTAGCGGCTCGGATATTCTAATGCCATGCCCAGAATAATCTAAGGCTATTAATTTCACTGAGTTTCCCAGTGATCTTTTTAAATCAAAAAAAATACTCGAATTTCCAACGGCATAAGGTAAAGCAAAAATTATCATATTACATATACGGATATTATCATTCCGTTTTCCTTTCTTAATTATAATTAACGGCAAACTTTTAATTTGTTTTAACTACTGAATATTAAACATACTATAAAATACACCTTTTTTTTCAATCAAATCGTCAAACGAACCACTTTCTGAAATTGTACCATTTTTTAATATAAGTATACAGTCACACTGTTCAAGAAAAGATCTGTTTAATGAATGAGTTATATAAAATCTTGTAGTCCCCTTAAGCTGTAAAATTGTCTTTTCTATCTCATTAACGGTGATTGCATCAAGATGGGATGTTGATTCATCCAAAATTATTATTTCTTTATTGTTAATAAGTGATCTAGCAATTGATATTCTTTGCTTCTCCCCTCCAGAAAGATTAACTCCATTTTCACCACATAAATAGTTTTCACTCTTTTGTGAAATTAACTCTCTTAATCCTGAACGTTCAATTGCGTTGTTAATCTGAACTGCATCATAATTATTATACATAGAAATATTATTTATAATTGTATCATCAAAAATGAATGAATCCTGCTGAATAACCGAGAAATAATTATAAATATTATCAATGTTTTTTATGTTTTTATTTCCTATAAAAATTTCACCTGAATAGTTAACATATTTTTTTTGAAGTAAACTCAACAGTGTAGTTTTACCACTTCCACTTAACCCTGCTATAGCATATATTTTTCCTTTTTCAAAAGAAAAATTAACATTATTGAGTACATTTCCCAAACCGTTATAATTGAATGAGACATTTCTATATTCTATATCTCCACATTCGGAGACAATACAATCATTATCCACATCATTATCCATATCATTGTTATCATTTTCAATATTATTTTTATTTATTATTTCTTTACTTGATATGTACTTTGTAATAAGTTGCGGAAGCACTTTTAATGGATAATTTGCGAATAACAGCAACTGAACAAATGCCATAAGCTGACCAATTGTCATAATTTTTTTAATAACAAACAATACTCCAGCAAAGAAAACAATAAGCGTAATAAATAAATTACAAAATTCCGAAACAACCACTATCTTTTTGGACAAGCCCATCAATTTAGCTTTTTCTATTTCAAGTTCATTATCAAACCTATTTATTTTATCTATTATCGTATTCTCTGCACGAAAACTTTTTATTGTACTGTATCCAAGTAGCGAATCTTTTACCAGTTCTACAAATCCAGAATTTTTATTAGATACCTTTGATGTAAGATTCAATGCTTTTTTCGAGGTAAAAAGCGATACAAAAAACGGTAAAAGTAATGATAAAGCTACTATCAACAGTAGTTTAATATTATATACTGCCATTGAAATAACTACAACCAAAAGAACTATAATTTCTGTTAAAATAGTAACTCTTCCATCAACAAAATCCGTTTCAATTATTGCTATATCATTTGTCAACGAAGAAATATACGCTGCACTATTTTTTTTTATATATTCTTCGTATTTCATATGAAGAATGCTGTTAATCATTTTTCTCTTATAATTTATCGTCACTTTTTTTCTATATAATGCCTGAATCTTTGCATTAATTAACCCAATAATCAAAAATAAAATAAGATACAATATACAAAATATGGTGAATTTCTTAAGCTTAATATTATCTCCTTCTATTCCGGCATCAATTAACAACTGCTGAAGAAATGACGTGCATACCTTAAACATTGCGTATATAATAGACGACATTATCGCTATAACAAATAAATAGTTGGTTTTATTCAGAAAAACCATTTTTTTCATAATTAAATTCATTTCTCCTCTCAATATACCCATTAAAATACGTTCCAATTTATCGTAAAGTTAAAATACTTTAAGTATGTCAGAAATTATATGAATTTCAATTTGAATTATTTCATAAAAACTCTGACACACTCTCAATTATAACTACCTCTACTCATGTGATGATTAATCACATGAGTATTTCTCATTAATTAATACTACAGTAATGAACGTAAGTATTTTCGAATTATTTCATCTGATACTTTACTCCACTTAAACCCTAACTTTTCTAAAATATAATCTGTTCTCTCAAATAACAAATATACTTTCGTATTTTGTTTTTCAAAATTCATTAAAGTATTATATGCCATCAAAATTTCCTTATTAAATCCATTATAATTAATCAGATTCTCGTACAACTGTTCCACAGGCACCTTTCTAAGAGATATTTCCTCACCCATCAGCTTAGCTATCTGTAGGAAACTTAAATGTTCTTGACTTACAAGATGGAAATTTGCATTTTTTAAATAGGAGCATGATATAAGCTTTACACATGCATCAGCAGTTTGATCAACTGGTGAATAACTAAATTCTGAATCATCATCAGGATATATTCCAAGTTCAAAAATAGTTTTAATCATCATTGCAAAATTATTATTTTCTGAATTGATTTGAAATGAGCCATTTTGTGAATTACATTGCAAATTTCCAATTCTAAAAATATTAACATCAACATTTTCCTTCCTAGCTTCATTAAGAATCTTTTCGCCTTCACGCTTACTATTAATATAAGGACTGTCACTAATCTGATCAAGGTCCGCATCATCCTCCGAAAAAACAATATCTGGGCATCCAATAATATATCCTTCAGATACAGACAACGTTGAAATGTGATTTATTGTTTTACACTTTTTAAATTTTGCAAATTCTATTATGTTATTAACACCTTTAATATTTACATCAAAAGAAGATTGTGTACCAAAATGCTTTACATTTGCTGCTGAGTTTATGATAATATCAATATATTCAGCATAGTAATTGTAATTTTCCACAGACATACCTAATCCCTGTGAAACTACATCACCATAAACAAAAATGATCCTTTGTTTATTTTCCTGAGATATATCAGATTTAAAATAATAGTTCCAAAGTTCGCTTATTATTTTCATATTTTCTTTATTATGGTTTCTAACAAGAAGAATAACTGAATGGTTTGTATTTACAAGTAAATAATATAAAATATGTATTCCGAAATAACCTGTTCCACCTGTAAGAAGTATTTTTTTATTTTGATTTATCAAGTCTGCTTTAACGTTATCATACTTTTCAAAAGTATTCATATATTCAGACTTAATTTTCTTTAAATCAAAAACATAATTTTCTTCTGTCTTTTCATCTGTCATAAACTTTGATTTCTGAGAAGCTAAATATTCAGCCATTTTTCTTACTGTAGGATTAATATATATTTTCTGAAGATTTAACTGAGTATTGAAAATATTATTAAATCCATATAAAAGTTTTATTGCTTTTATAGAGTTCCCTCCAATCTCAAAGAAATTGTCATTTACACTAACATTACTAAGATTAAGTACTTCACAGAACAGTTTGCATATTTTCTCTTCAGTTTTATTTTTGGGATCAGTATGCTCTTTTTCGGTAGCATTTATCTCTGGAAGTGACCTTTTGTCAAGTTTTCCGTTTACTGTAACAGGTATTTTTTCTATCTGCATCATATATGATGGTATCATATATGCAGGTAGGTTTTCACTTAATCTGTCCCTTATATCCATTGATTTAAGTTCTAATTCACTAGTATAGTATACATAAATCTCCTTCTCACTGTTTACATCCTCATGTACTGTTACCGCACAATCTTTTATTCCTTCTATATCACGGATTCTGCTTTCTATTTCACCGAGTTATATTCTAAATCCACGGATTTTTACCTGATCTTCCATTCGTCCAAGATACTCTATATTTCCATCATGAAG
>JAEXNS010000225.1 GCA_023439605.1 Bacillota bacterium
TCTTATGTTCAGCTTTTTGTTCTGATCTATAAATCATGTTGTTATATGTAACAGTTAATTCAATAATAATCAAATTCTTAAATTCAGACATAGTAAGCTTTACTTTTGCTTCATCTCCAAAAAATTTACCAAGTTTGGAAGTTAGCTTTTCTTTTGCATATTCATCAAAAGATTGAGGTATAGTCATTTTTTTTGCAGAAATAATAATGTTCATAATTAAATCCTCCTTTTGTAATATAGATATATTATCTATATTTTTAGTATGTTTACATTATAACACAATTAATTTAAAATATCAAGTACTAATTATATAAAATAACAATTTTATAATAAATATAATAAAGTTTGAATTCTAAATTGACTAATTAATTAGTTTGTGTTATTATTTTAAATATTAATATTTATAGATTTAAAAATCATAGATAATGTAGGTATTTTATGAAAAAGAAAACTAACTTATTTGATAAAGCTATATTTTCAGCAATTTCTATTTCAACTATATTTTCTGGAATATTTTACGCTAGATTATTAACTATAGAAAATAAAATTTTTGAAATAGAAAAACCAGAAGAAAAATATATTACTGAAAAAGTAAATTTTTTTAGAGAAATAAACGGTTTCGATTTTAATCAAAATGGTGTAGAAGATTATATAGACATTTTAAATGGTGCAAAATTAGATGCCATAAATAAACCACTTTATAATAACGTTTATTGGGAGAATGGTTATCCACCAGATAATATAGGGGTGTGTACCGATGTAATATGGAGAGCTTTTAAAAATGCAGGGTATTCACTGAGAGATATGGTTCACAATGATATTGTAGAAAATTTATCCATCTATCCACTAAAAAACAATAAAGCTGATTATAATATTGATTTTAGAAGAGTAGAACATTTAAAAGTTTATTTTGATAGGTATGCTATTTCATTAACTATAGACCCTTTTAAATATGATCAGTGGATGCCTGGTGACATTGTTATATATGAAAATGATGCTCATATTGGTATTGTTTCAGATATAAAAAATAAAGATGGGATACCATACTTAATTCATAATTCAGGCCAAGAACAAAGGGAAGAAGATGCTCTTATATCCAGGAAAATAACATCACATTATAGATTTGATGCAACAATAGTAGATAAAAACAAATTAATAAGATATGAATAAGTTTTTATTAGCAGTTGTCATGTTTTAATCTTTGATTAACTTCTGACAATTTTGCATTATTAAATCTACTTAAATCACCAACTAAATAACCAGTAATTCTTCTTATACGTTGAAATGGTACTTTTTCAAAGTGATATTGTAAATTTACATAATCCCCATCGAGCTCTATTTCAATATCTGAAATTTTTCTATTTGGATATTTTTTCAATCCATTTGCTATATAAGCATCAATTTCTTTTTGTGAGATTTCACCATTTTTTACGTTTACATTAATCATATAAAATTCCTCCTTGTGTATGTTGTGTTTGTATCATGATTATAACACAACATACAGTGTATTGCAATAATAAAAATTGGAAAAAATAAAAAAATATTTTTTATTGAAAAAATTTAAATATAGTGATATAATTTTTTTATGCGTTTAAGTTGCATTTTAAATAGATAAATTATTAAAAAAAGGGATGTTAAAATGGTAAAAAAATATTTATCAGATTTAAGAAAAGAATTTAAAGGTTATAACTTTAAGTTCTTTTCTTCTGATTTTATGGCTGGACTAACAGTAGCTGCTGTTGCTCTACCTTTGGCTTTAGCTTTTGGTGTAAGTTCTGGAGCAGATGCGGCAGCAGGTTTGATTACAGCAATTATTGCTGGTTTAGTAATCGGGCTATTATCTGGAGGTTCATATCAAATTTCTGGTCCTACTGGGGCTATGACAGCAATTCTTCTAGCTATTTCAGCTAAGTTTGGAATACAAGGTGTTTTTTTTGCAGGTTTAATATCAGGAATTATACTTATTTTAGCAGCAGTTTTTAAAGTCGGTAAATTGGTTTCATTTATACCAACTGCTGTTATTACAGGGTTTACATCTGGTATTGCAATAATTATTGCTTTAGGTCAAATAGATAATTTTTTTGGTATAAAATCTGAAGGTGAATCAGCTATACAAAAACTCTTATCTTATAGGGAATTGGGTTTTAATCCAAATATATATGCGATTATGTTTGGTGTAATTGTTCTACTTATTATGATTTTTTATCCTAAAAAGTTAAACGAAAAAATACCTGCTTCCCTTGCGGCAATAATTATTACGTTAGTAGTTCAACTTATTTTTAAATTTGATGTTAAAGAAGTTGGAGAAATCCCTAAAACATTATTTCCGGAAAATAGATTTATTTTATCTTCTATAAAGTTAGATAAAATAAAAGATATGCTTTCACCTGCATTTAGTATTGCAGCTCTTGGAATGATTGAGAGTTTACTATGTGGTGCTGCAGCAGGAAAATCCAAAAACGAAAAACTGGATTCAAAGAGGGAATTAGTTGCACAGGGAATAGGAAATATAATAATACCGTTTTTTGGAGGAGTTCCTGCTACAGCAGCAATTGCACGTACTAGTGTTGCTATAAAGTCTGGTGGTAAAACAAGATTAGTTAGTATTATTCATTCTTTGTTTTTGATTTTAACTATGTTTTTACTTGGCCCAATTATGTCTCACATTCCTTTATCTGCCCTTGCTGGAGTTCTTGTTATGACAGCATGGAAAATGAATGAATGGCATGAGATAAAAAATATATTTAATAAAAAATTAAAATTATCATCTAGACAGTTTATCCTTACTATGATATCAACAGTTGTTTTTGATTTAACAATTGCTATTTTAATAGGTGTTATTTTCTCTATGTTTATTTTTATTTTAAAAAGTAGCGAGTTAACTGTTGAAATAAGTGATGTTGATACAGAAAAATTGGAACAAGCTGGGGTGATTACAGAAGCAAATCATGAAAAAACAAAATTAGTTTATTTAACTGGCCCTTTGTTTTTCGGTACACAGGAAAAGTTACCTGC
>JAEXNS010000261.1 GCA_023439605.1 Bacillota bacterium
GATGTACATAAATTATGGAGAAATGCAGATGGCTCTATAAATACACAGGGATTTTTGATGACAACCAGTAATAGTAAATTTAATTCAATGGGTGCAAAGTTTGGAGCATCTACAGCTTCAAAACCACTTGAACCCAATATATCTGGGGCAAAAGTTGGTGTTAGTGGTAGTGTAGTAATTGAAACAACAACCACTATGGTTACAACTGCGACAACCACATTCACAACTACAACTACACCAAGCTCAACATTTAAATATGGTGATTTAAATTCAGATTCTAGAGTTGATAATTCTGATTTAGTGTCATTGAGTCAACACTTAATAGGAGACAAAGTTTTGAGTGGAGTTCAATTATCGGCTGCTGATTTAACAGTAGATGGAGAAGTTGATATTGCTGATTTAGCTCTATTAAAACAATACCTAATGGGTGACAATGTAAAATTGGGTAAATAATAATATGATAATATTACTATTCGACCTCTAAAGCTAAAGTTTACGGTTTGCAATGGTTTCGACTCTGCGGAGTCGACCGGACTCTCCGTTTAGTATAATTAATGTGGTTAAATAGTAAAAAATAATTATGGCATTTAAAAAATTCATATAATTAAAAAATCGATCTAGTAAAATAAACTAGACCGATTTTTTTATATAAAGTTTTAAAATTATACTTGTTTTCCACATTGTCCACAGAACTTTGTTCCAGGAGGATTTTGATTTCCACATGAACTACAAAGTCCATTTGATGGAGAACTTAAGGAATTTCCACAGTTGTTGCAAAAGTTAACATTTTGAGCGTTTTGAGTACCACATTTTGAACATTTTTTTAATTCCATTGAAGCACCACAGTTATTGCAGAACTTACCTTTGCCTGCTGGTTTGCCACATGAAGGACATACAGTTGTTCTGCTTCCTAGTTCACCCTGCCATACAGTAGCTGTTTGACTTGCTTCGTCTATATTTCGTCTCATAGCCTCAGCACGTGCCCTAGCAACATATACTTCTTGACGTGGAGCACACTCTGTACATAATCCCTCATCTTCGTTAAAGCAAGCATCACAAACATACTTATTACAGCTGTGACAGCGATGGAAATGTTGTTGAGCTTCATTTTGAGCACGTTCAAATGCTTTCTCGTGTTCTTTTTGCCATTCTGGGCTCATTCCTTCAAATCTTTCAGAAAGAATATCACCGCCCCTTTGTACACTATGCCCTATGTCTCCTATTCTTCCACCCATTAGTCTTGTTAATAGGGCTGCACCTTCGGCTAGTCCACGAAGACCTTTCCCTTTTTTATATGTTTGAGATTCAATAAATGAACTTTTGTAACCATCACTACATATGTCGCAATAAAATGTAAATTGAAAACCAGCCTCAGTTGAATTATCTTCATAATTTCTAGTAAAAGATTTTAACATATCCATTCCTCACTTATCAGTTAAGATTTTATTTTTTTCCCACAAGCAGTACATCTTTCGTTTTGAAAAAATTGCATAACCTCACATCTTTTATTTGTGCATTTAATCATTAAACTTTTGGAGCAATTTTCACATTTTTCTTGAACAAATGTTCTTTCGTTGCAATAAGGACAATTTATATATAATGAACGTCCACAACCCGAACATAATTCTTGCATTTTTTGTACAGGTCTTAAACAGTCAGGACATAGATAGCCAAATGGACTTTTACTACTGCAAAAAGGACAAAATCTTACATCGGTTTCTATAAAATTTCCACAGTGTAAGCATTGTTTTTTATAGCTTGCCATAAATATGTACCTCACTTAAATAATATAATAAAATTATACTATAAGTAAAATATGAAGTCAATAAAAAATATTTTTTTGTTAAATTAATAAACAAAATCGGTTATTTTTAATTAGTTAATATTAAAATGATTTTAAAATAGATAAGAAACTAAAAAAGTTTAATTGATTTTAAAAAATCGTGAGTATGAAAATGGCAATTTATTAAACCCACTAAGTAGGGCTTTTATGATTTTAGAAATGAATTGATTTCAAATAAAAAATGAGTTATAATTGTTTGAAAAGAACATGTGGAATTTAAAAATATATTAAAAAGAGGCGATTATCAATGAATTTTTTTGAATCTGTTTATGAAGTAGTTAAGAAAATTCCATATGGTAAAGTTACAACTTATGGACAAATAGCAATATTGATTGGAAATCCAAGAGCATCTAGAGCTATTGGATGGGCACTTCATAAAAATCCTGACAATAAATCCATTCCTTGTCACAGAGTTGTAAATAAAAAAGGAGAAATAAGTAAAGCTTTCGCTTTTGGTGGTGAAAATGCACAGAGAGAGTTGCTCATTAAAGAAGGAATAACATTTTTAAGTTTAACTACAGTTGATTTATCTAAGTGCTTATGGAATATAGAGTAAAACGCCTTATCAAAGTAGATAAGGCGTTTTGAGTAGTTTTAATAATTATAGATTTAATTTTTTTTCTACCATCCAAGCAGATGCAAAATACATACTCAAACCAACTACAGTAGTAACTATCAAAGGAACGAGCATATAATCAACATTAAACATTATATCAAAAGGATTTTCACTAGTATATGATGTAAGGTTAAATTCAACAGCTCCTGTAAGACTCATTGCTGATTGGATTGCAAATTTAATAATTGAAATACCAACATTAACTGCAACAAACACTAAAAAAGCAATGAAATTTTTAAATTTTACATTTGATAAAAATGTGTAAGTTAATGTTATAGAAAAGTAAATAATGGTTATATTACTTACAAACTGTGAGAGAGTTGAAGCTAAAAACAATATGATACCAACAGGTTCCTCACTTAAAGCATCGATTATAGATTTAAAAATAGATTCTAAAGTAATTTCCGAAGTATCAATGTCTTTGGTTAATAAATAAATATCAAAAACCCCCAATAATGAGAATAAAATAAATAATAAAAAGCCAAAAATCAATGTAACGATTATTTTTGAACCAAGTATTTTGTATGCACTATTTGGTGTTGAAAATAGCATGTAACCAGGCTTTTTGGATATATCAGGTAAATAAAGAATGACAGAGTAAATTATTATAGCAACTATAGATACAACAGCCATAATTGAGAGCAAAAATGTAGTTATAGCAATTAAAATTTCTTTGTCCAAAGCATATCCTATTAAAAATAAAATTTCTGTTAAAAATATAATCGAAAAGAAATAAATCAAAATATTTTTAGATTTAAATAATTCAAGTTTAATTAATTTAAGCATTTTTCTTCCCCCAAACTTCATCTGATAATCCTTGATTGTTTCCATATACCTCACGATATAAATCTGATATAGATTTACCGTTTCTTAGTCTAATTTCTTCTAATTCTCCAGAGATAATAACACTACCATCTTTTATCATGATAACGTTGTCTACGATAGGCTCTAGCTCATCAAAAAGATGACTGGATATTATAAATGTTGCGTTAGGATTTGTAGCCCTTATTATAGAGTTTATAATTTGATCTCTACCTATAAGATCTATGCCGTTTAATGGTTCATCAAGCATTATTATCTCAGCATCTCTAGATAAAGTAACAGCTATTTTTAACTTTGCGGCCATACCCGAAGACAATGCTTTTACAGATAAATTTTCATTAAGGTCCATAAAATTCAATAGTTCGTTAAATTTTGATGTGTTAAAATCAGCGAAAAAATCCATGTAAAACTTTTTAACATGTTTAATCTTCATGAAATCATAATAAAATGCTTCTGTAGACATGTAAGCTATTTTTGATTTTGTTTGTGTACAAATAGGTGTTTCGTTGAAAGTACATGAGCCAGAAGTTAATTTAACGAGTCCAGCGGCTACTTTCATCATTGTACTTTTTCCACTTCCATTGGGTCCAACCAATGCATAAACTTTTCCACATTCAAAATCAGCTGATAAATTGTTTAATGCTTTTTTTTCTCCATAACCTTTAGTTGCTTCTTTAAAACTTAACATTTCTCTTCTCCTTTATATCATTTAGAGTCTTGATAATTTCGTTTAAACTAAATCCTATAGAATCCATTTGAAAAATAAAATCATTGATTAAATTTGAAATAAATTCATTCTTTATTTTTTGTGTAATATCAGGATCTTCTGAAACATAAGTACCAAGACCTCGCCTTGTAAAGCAAATATTTTCGTATTCTAGTTGTTTGTAAATCCTTTGAACAGTGTTGGGGTTTATTTTATAAATTATTGCCAGTTCACTGTTTGACGGAAGCTTGTCCCCAGGGTTAAGTTCATTTTTTATTATTTTTCTTTTTATATCATCTACAACCTGTAGATAGATGGGGTAGTTATTGTTAAATTCCAGTGCAAACACCTCCTAATTGCTTTACTAGTTATATAGTACACTATAAAAGAGAAAAAGTCAATAGTTTTTTAATAAAAAATAAAAAATATATTGTTTTTATTCAAGAATTAGTATATAATTATAAATAGTTATTTTTAAAATTATTAAATATTTTTAAAGTTTTTTGTTACTATTTAGCTAATACAGGTAAAGTTTATGATTTTTTAGAGTTTCGACTCTGTGTGGCAATCGGTCTTTACACTTGCCCTGAACCTTGTATAAAACATAGTTACCTATATATATGGCTGAATTGTAATGGTTTTTTAACCTTTTCTTTAATAAAGAAAAAAATCAGAAAAAATATTTTATGAAAAAGGAGTATAATTTATGTATAACAATCTTATGGATTCTATAGGTTTTTTGGCAGATACAGATTTAGAAGTATCATCAGCTATGAAAAAAGAACTTGACAGACAAAAAAGAAATCTTGAACTTATTGCTAGCGAAAATATTGTATCGCCTGCTGTAATGGCAGCAATGGGTTCAGTTTTAACAAATAAATATGCGGAAGGCTATCCAGGTAAAAGATACTATGGCGGATGTGAATGTGTTGACATAGTTGAAGATATTGCTATTGATAGAGCTAAAAAGTTATTTGGAGCGGGTTATGCAAATGTTCAAACTCATTCTGGTGCACAAGCAAATACAGCAGTTTATTTTGCTTTAATTGAACCAGGAGATACAGTTTTAGGTATGAGTTTAGCTCACGGAGGTCACTTGACACATGGTTCACCCGTAAATATGTCAGGGAAATATTTCAACTTTGTTTCTTATGGACTAGGAGAAGATGAAAAAATTGATTATGATAAAGTTGAGCAATTGGCAAAAGAAAATAAACCAAAACTAATAGTTGCTGGTGCTAGTGCATATCCAAGAGAAATAGATTTTGAACGTTTTTCAAACATTGCAAAATCTGTTGGTGCATATTTTATGGTTGATATGGCACATATTGCGGGTTTAGTTGCTGCAGGTATGCATCCATCTCCAGTTCCATATGCAGATGTTGATACATCAACAACTCATAAAACATTAAGAGGACCAAGGGGCGGTTTGATTTTAACAAATGATGAAGAGTTAGCGAAAAAAATAAATAAGGCTGTATTCCCAGGTATACAAGGTGGTCCATTAATGCATGTTATAGCTTCAAAGGCAGTTTGTTTTGGAGAAGCTTTAAAAGATGAATTTAAAGTATATCAGAAAAATGTAGTAGAAAATGCACAAGCTTTAGCAAAAGGTCTTGTTGAAAAAGGATTTAATCTTGTTTCTGGTGGAACTGACAATCACTTGATGTTAGTTGATTTAAGACCATTTAATATTACAGGAAAAGAATTAGAAAACAAACTGGATGAAGTGTACATTACAGTTAATAAAAATGCTATACCAAATGACCCTCAGAGTCCTTTTGTTACAAGTGGTATCAGAATAGGTACTCCAGCCGTTACAAGCAGAGGTTTAGGTGTAGAAGAAATGAAAAAAATAGCTGAATTTATTTATTTAACAGCTTCTGATTTTGATGCAAGTGCAGATAAAATCAGAGAAGGCGTAAACGAAATATGCAAAAAATTCCCTTTATATGAGTGATTTTGTTGCCATTCAGCAACTAAAGGTAAAGTTTATGATTTTGTAGAGTTTCGACTCTGCGGATTCGACCAGGCTTTCCGGTCGCCCTGGACCTTCGGTAAAACATCTTTGCCTTATACATACGGATGAATATTAACACTATTCACTATTCATAGGTTAAAGGTAAAGTTAGTGATTTTTTATAGTTTCGACTCTACGGAGTCAACAGGGCTTTCCGATCGCCCTGGACCTTCAGTAAAACAATGTTGCCTTATACATATGGTTGAATATTAAAGTAATTTTTAATTTATAGGAGCGATTTATTCGCTCCTAATAAATGTATAATCTATTTTATTGTTTGTGGAGATGAAGAAAAAAATAAAAAAATATGGAGTATGTTATGATTTATGAATATGATAATTTACAATATAAAATTGAAAATAACGAAATAGCAATAATTGGATTTTTAAAAAATAATATTTCTGTTTTATCTATTCCTGAATTTATTGATGGTATGCATGTTAGAAAAATAGCATACAAAGCTTTTGCGGGTTGTAGTACGTTTTCATGTAAATTTGTTGAAAAATTTATACTCCCAAAAGGTTTACAAATCATAGAAAGTAACGCCTTTTATGGCTGTTCATCAATAGAAGAAATGACTATTCCTAATACAGTTTTAAATATTGGAGAAAAAAGTTTTTGTAACTGTACAAATTTAAAAAAAATATATATATCAAATTCTATTATATCTATTGCTTCAAATGCTTTTGAAAATTGCTTTGAAATTGAAGGAATATATATGACAGAATTAGAAAGTGCAGCCACACAGTTTATTTATATCCCCAAAGATGAAAATGGTCCGTATGAAGATTATATTGAAATATGTAATCATTTTTTTAGTTGGAACAAATATGATTTAATTTTTTTGAGAAATAGTCCTTTGAGTGGTAAAATAAAAGTTGCTTTGCATAGACTTTTGAACCCAATTGATTTAGATGAAGATGCTAAAAAAAGATATAGTGCTTTTTTATTAAGTAACTATGAATATTTTTTAAATCATTATGTTGAAACGAATAATTTAGAAATGATAATACCTTTTGGAAAATTAAATTTAATAAAAGAAGAAAATATAAATAATTATATAGAAAAAGCTTTAAAAAGTGACAGTAAATCAGTTCTTTTATATCTTATTGCCTATAGACATAAAAGATTTAATTATGAGGATTGATTTTAGTTTGGGGGGATTTTTTTGAGTAAGCCACTAGCAGATAAAATAAGACCAATTAAACTTGATGATATAGTTGGACAAAAGCATTTGCTAGGTTCAAATAAACCCTTAAGAAAAATAATTGAAAATGAGTACATCCCAAATTTGATTTTTTATGGTCCTTCTGGAACTGGAAAAACCACCTTGGCAAAAATAATTGCTGAGAAAACACATAAAAGTCTGCACATATTAAATGGTACAAGTGCCTCTATTGCCGATATTAAACAAATTATTTCTGAAATAGGAACATTTTCAGGTTTGAATGGAATTTTATTGTATTTGGATGAAATACAATATTTAAATAAAAAACAACAACAAAGTTTATTGGAATATATAGAAAACGGTGATATTACTTTAATTGCATCTACAACAGAAAATCCATACTTCGCTATATTTAATGCTATTTTAAGTCGTTCAACCGTTTTTGAATTTAAAATTGTTGAAAGAGAAGAAATCTATAAAGCTATAGTACGTGCATATGAATATTTAGAGAACGAAAAAAAAGTAAAAATAAATATAGAAGAAGCAGTGATTGATAAAATTTCTGCTGGATGTGGTGGAGATGTCAGAAAAGCAATAAATACAGTAGAATTAAGTTTTTTTTCTGCTAATTATATAGCAGAAAATATATTGGAAATAAACGAGGAAACAGTAGATACATTGATACAAAAAAGTAGTATGAGATATGATAGAGATGGTGATATGCATTATGATATCATTTCAGCATTACAAAAATCAATAAGAGGCTCAGACGAAAATGCAGCACTACATTATACAGCTAGACTTATTGAAGCAGGTGACATCATATCGTTATCAAGAAGGTTACTTGTTATAGCGGCAGAAGATATTGGTTTGGCTTATCCAAACGCTATAGCTGTTGTTAAAGCATGTGTGGATACAGCTATGCAGTTGGGATTTCCTGAGGCTAGAATTCCTTTGGCGGAAGCAGTTATTTTTATGTGTACACTTCCTAAATCAAATACAGCAATATCTGCTATTGATTTAGCTTTAGATGATATACGAAAAGTAGCTGACTATTCTATACCTAAACACTTAAAAGATAGTCACTATTCGGGAGCAAATGATTTGGGAAATGGGAGAGGGTATAAATATCCTCATAGTTACCCCAGCAGCTATATAAATCAACAATATTTACCCGATGAAATAAAAAATAAAGTATACTATAAATTTGGAAACAATAAAACCGAGCAGGCAGCATATGAATATAGAAAAAAAATATCAAAATAATTAATTATATTTTAAATAGAATATTGCTTTATAATTAAAAATAGTTTATAATATAATTCACGGATGTTATGAAAGGGAATGGCATATGGATGTAAGTATAAATGATATTTTAATTTTAAAAAAAAACCATCCATGTGGTTGTAACAGAATGATAGTTTTAAGAGTCGGAATGGATTTTAAAATTAAATGCGAAAAATGTTCAAGGGAGATTATGGTGGGTAGAAATAAAATCGAGAAAAATATTAAAAAAATAATAAAAGTAGATGATAAACTGTAGCTTTTTTTATTATAATACTAAAACAAATCAAAAAGATAAATACATAAAAATTTTTAAAGTTTCATGTCAATTGATATGAAAGGGTTTTTTGTTTGCCATAAAACCTAAAATTGTTTTATGTTATCAGTTTTTTTAATTAATATATTATATTAAAAAAGGAAAGGTTTTATTATGTTTGAAAAATTAAGATTGACTGAACAAAAATATGAAGAAATAAGTGAGAAATTATCGGATATAAATGTTATAAATGATAATAACTTATATAAAAACTTAATGAAGGAGTATAAAAATTTAACTCCTGTAGTAGAAAAATATAGAGAGTATTTGCAAGCACAAAACCACTTTGATGAAGCAAAAGAAATTTTAGATACTCCAAACATAGACAAAGAGTTTAAAGAAATGGCTCAAATGGAATATGAAGAACTAAAAGAGAAGACAGCTGTTTTAGCAGAAGAATTAAAAATTGCTTTGTTGCCTAAAGATCCAAATGATGATAAGAACGTTATTATAGAAATAAGAGGTGGTGCAGGTGGTGAAGAGGCATCCCTTTTTGCAAACTCTCTATTTCGAATGTATACTATGTATGCAGAAAGTAAAGGCTGGAAGCAGGAAACTTTAAATTTAAACGAAACTGAATTGGGCGGAGTAAAAGAAGTTAGTTTTTCTATAGAGGGTGAGGGAGCATACTCAAGGTTCAAGTATGAAAGTGGTGTTCATAGAGTACAAAGAGTTCCCGAAACAGAATCGCAAGGAAGAGTTCATACTTCAACTGTTACTGTTGCAGTGTTGATTGAAGCAGATGAAGTTGAATTAAATATTAACCCTACAGAGCTTAAAATAGATGTATTTAGAGCTAGTGGTGCAGGTGGACAGCATATAAACAAGACTGAATCAGCAGTTAGAATTACGCATTTACCAACTAATTTAGTAGTGGAATGTCAAGATGAGAGAAGTCAACATAAAAACAAAGATAAGGCTATGAAAATTTTACGTTCTAGGTTATATGAAGCTTTACAACAAGAGCAAGATGATAAAATAGCATCTGAAAGAAAAATGCAAGTAGGAACTGGTGACCGTTCTGAAAGAATTAGAACTTATAATTATCCTCAAGGAAGGATAACAGATCACCGCATAGGATTAACATTATATAGATTAGAGGATGTGCTAAATGGTAACATTGATGAAGTAGTTGATTCGTTAGCTACTGCAGATCAAGCTGCTAAATTAGCAATGCAGGATGAGTAATATGAAAGAAACAAAATTATTATCTACAAATGAATATGACCTAGAGACTGCAGCACTACTTTTAAAAAAAGGTGAGATAGTTGCAATACCTACAGAAACAGTATATGGACTAGCTGCAGATGCTACAAATGAAAAAGCTGTAAGTAAAATTTTTGAAGTAAAAGGAAGACCATCTGACAATCCTTTGATTGTTCATGTTTCTGATTCTTCAATGATAAATTTATTTGCTGAGGATATTCCTTCTACAGTATATAAGTTAGCAAATAAATTTTGGCCTGGACCACTTACAATAGTATTACATAAAAAAAATATAATACCTAGCATAGTTACTGCTGGATTAGATACAATTGCATTGAGAGTGCCTGCAAATGACGCTACAAGAAAACTTATTTCTCTATGTGGTAAACCTTTGGCTGCTCCGTCTGCAAATTTGTCTGGATATCCAAGTCCTACTACGGCAAAACATGTATTGAAGGATTTAGATGGTAAAATATCAGCCATTGTTGATGGTGGACCTTGTACAATAGGTTTAGAATCTACAGTGATTATGTTTGAAAGTTTTGATTCTATTAGAGTTTTAAGGCCGGGTGCAATAACAGTTGAGGACTTAAAAACAATCGTAGATGATGTAATAATAGATAAATCCGTTTTATCAGATAAGCCAGTTGATGAAACAGCCTTATCACCAGGAATGAAACATAAGCATTATTCTCCAAAGGCTAAAATTATTTTGGTTAGAGCAGGCTTAGAGAGATTTACAAAATATGTAGAAGAGTTAAATATAGAAAATTCATATGCTTTAATATTTGATTACGATTCAAAGGATTATCCATATAAACATTTAACTTATGGTGATAACTATAAAGAACAGGCACAACAAGTTTTTTCAAAATTACGTGAAATTGATGATATGGGGATTGAAACTGTATTTGTTAGAGCACCAAGAAAGGAAGGTATAGGTCTAGCTGTTTATAATCGCTTGATTAGAGCAGCAGGATTTGAGGTGATAGAAAGGTGAACAGTTTAGACGGAGTGATGGTAGTTGGATTGACGGGGCAAACAGGTGCAGGGAAAACAACTGTTTGTAAAATATTTCAGGAAAATGGATTTACTGTTATAAATGCGGATTTAATTGCCAGACAAGTGTTAGAGCAGGATTCACCTTGTTTACGAGAGCTGGTAGATTGTTTTGGCACAACTATTTTAACAGAAGATAATAGTTTAGATCGTCATAAATTTGCAGACATAGTGTTTTCAGATAAAAATAAGTTAGAACTTTTAAATAGTATATGTTATCCATATATTACTTCTGAAATTTTAAATTTAATTAGATTTAATTCGGACAATGGGCATAAGCTGATTTTACTTGATGCTCCAACACTTTTTGAGAGCAGAGCGGATGATTTTTGCGAAATAATTATATCTGTAATATCAAAAGAAGATATTAGGTTAAAAAGAATAGTTAAACGTGATGGCATATCAAAAGAATCAGCATTAAAGAGAATGGCATCACAATTAAGTGAACAGTTTTTTGTAGATCGTTCTGATTTTATTATTAAAAACAATAAGACAATTACAAATTTAAATGAAGTAGCTAAAGAAGTTTCTGATAAAATTAAAGATTATTATAAAATTCATTATGCATAAAAATTGAATATTTTGTTAGAAAATCAAAATAAATATAAGTGTTTATTTTGGTTTTTTAAAAATAAATGTATTTAGTTTAGTATTCAGCCGTTAAAGATGAGTTTTATGATTTTGTAGGAGTTTCGACTCTGCGGAGTCGACCGGGCTTTCCGATCTCCCTGGACCTTCGGGATATATATCTTTGCTTTACGCATGTTGATGAATAG
>JAEXNS010000266.1 GCA_023439605.1 Bacillota bacterium
GTGCAGTATATATGAATGCTGGAGCATATGGTGGAGAAATGTCAGATGTGGTAGAAGAAGTTACTTTTTTCGATGGTGAAAAATTTAAAACACTAAAAAAAGACGAACTTAATTTTTCATATAGACACAGTTTCTTTACTGATAATGATTATACTATCTCAAAAATTAAATTAAAGTTAAAAATTGGCGATTATCATGATATAAAATCAAAAATGGACGAACTAATGCAAAAGAGGGTAGACAAACAACCTTTGGATTATCCTAGTGCAGGAAGTACATTTAAAAGACCTCAAGGTGCATTTGCTTCCGCACTTATAGAACAGTGTGGTTTAAAGGGCTGCTGTGTAGGTGGTGCAGAAGTTAGCACAAAACACAGTGGATTTTTGATTAACAAAAATAATGCTACTTTTGAAGATGTTATAAATCTTATTGATGTGGTTAAGGCTAAAGTAAAAAATGATACAGGTTATGAGTTAGAACTTGAACCTAAGATTTTAAATTGATTATTGGGGTGTTTATATGCAATTTGTTATAGTAACAGGGTTATCTGGAGCAGGTAAATCATATGCAATGAATGTTTTGGAGGATATAGGGTTTTATTGCATTGACAATATGCCTCCAAAACTAATTTTAAAGTTTATTAAAATTTGTATAGAATCAAACTATGAAAATATTGCAATTGCTGTGGATATTCGTTCTGGTGAAGGTTTTTCAGATGCTATGTTATCTACTTTTGAGCATTTAAAAAATGAGTTTATAGATTATAAAATTTTATATTTAGAAGCTACAAATGAAGTTTTAGTAAAGAGATATAAAGAAACAAGAAGAAAACATCCATTAAGTGCAGAATTTAATGGAAGTTTAAGTAAATCAATATCTTTTGAACGAGAAAAACTCAATTCTCTAAGAGAAATAGCAAATTATTATATAGACACATCTTATTTGTCAACATCACAACTGAAAGAGAATATTTTAAATATATTTCTTGAAAAAAGTTCTGATTCAATGTTTGTAAAAGTTATGTCTTTTGGATTTAAATATGGAACAGCAAGTGAAGCTGATTTGGTTTTTGATGTAAGATGTTTACCAAATCCTTATTATGTGCTAGAACTAAGATCACATACAGGATGCGAGTCTTGTGTACAAGATTTTGTAATGTCACATACTTCAGCGAAGGTTCTTTTGGAAAAATTAAAGGATTTAGCCGACTTTCTTATTCCTTTATATATAAAAGAGGGGAAAAGCCAGTTGGTAGTCGCTTTTGGTTGTACAGGGGGAAAACATCGTTCAGTAACATTTGCTGAGTTATATGGAGATTACTTAACATCAAAAGGATTAAAAGTATTAAAAACACACAGGGATATTACTAAAGATAAAGCTTAAAACAATTTTTGTTTTTAGAAAGGAACAAATATGAAGTTTTCAAAAATGCATGGAATAGGTAATGACTATATTTATGTTAATTGCTTTGAAGAATTTGTTGAAAATCCTGTACAGACAGCTATTTTTGTAAGTGATAGGAGATTTGGAATAGGTGGAGATGGACTTATTTTAATTAAACCTTCAGAAGTAGCAGATTTTAAAATGGAAATGTACAATGCAGATGGTTCAGAAGGTATGATGTGTGGAAATGGAACTAGATGTATTGGAAAATATGTTTATGATAGAAAATTAACTGATAAAAAGGAAATAACTCTTGAAACTAAGTCTGGTATTAAGAAACTACAAATATTTATTGAAAATGGCTTAGTTCAAAATGTAAAAGTAGATATGGGTAAAGCTATTTTAACCTCTAAGGATATACCTATAAATTCTGACTTAGAAAATTATATAAGTAAGCCCATTTTAATTGATCAAACTTCTTATAATATTACATGTGTTTCAATGGGAAATCCACATGCAGTAATTTTTACAGAAGACATTGACTCTATTGACTTAGAAAAGTTAGGTCCCAAATTTGAAAATCATCCTTTTTTCCCTAATAAAGTTAATGCGGAATTTATTGAAATAATTGATAGCAAAACTTTAAAAATGAGAGTTTGGGAAAGAGGAAGCGGAGAAACTTATGCATGTGGAACAGGTGCTTGTGCTTCTGTGGTTGCAGCGGTTTTAAATAATATTTGTAGTTATGATACAGATATTTGCGTTCATTTAAGAGGTGGAGATTTGGTAATTAACTATCAAAAAGATGGCACAGTTTTAATGACTGGTTCAGCTACTCATGTTTTTGATGGAGAGATTTTTTTAAACTTATAAAATGTATTTTATCGTATTATTCGTCCATATGTATAAGGTAGAGATGTTTTACCGAAGGTCTAGGGCGACCGGAAAGCCCGGTCGGCTCCGCAGAGTCGAAACTCGTGCAAAATCGTAAACTTTACTTTTAGTGGCTGAATATTCATTTTTAATCTACATTTTAATTATATAATATAAGGAGTAAATTATGGCTAAATTAAATAATAATTTTTCAAATTTAAAAGAAAGTTATCTGTTTGCAGAGATATCAAAGAGAGTAAGTAATTTCATCTCTGAAAATCCAGATAAATCAATAATAAGACTTGGAATAGGCGATGTAACTTTACCACTTCCAAAAGTGGCAGTTGAAGCATTAAAAAAAGGTGCAGATGAACTTTCTGTAAAAGAGACTTTTAAAGGTTATCCAGATTATGAAGGATATTTATTTTTAAGAGAAGCTATTTCAAATTATTATAAAAAAAATGGTGCACATGTAGATGCAAGTGAGATTTTGGTGAATGATGGTGCTAAGAGTGACTGTGGAAATATTTCTGATATTTTTGCTGAGGACAATGTTGTTTTAGTAACTGATCCTGTATATCCTGTATATGTTGATTCAAATATAATGAGTGGACGCAAAATTGTATATGCCGCATCAAATGAAGACAATGGTTTTTGTGCTATGCCTGATAAAAATGTTAAAGCTGATATAATTTATTTATGTTCACCAAACAACCCAACAGGAGCAGCATATACAAAAGAACAGTTAAAAGAATGGGTAGACTATGCAAATGAAAATAATGCAGTTATACTTTATGATGCTGCATATGAAGCGTTTATTTCAGAAAAAGATATACCACGTAGTATATTTGAAATTGAAGGTTCTAGAACTTGTTCAATAGAATTCTGTTCTCTATCAAAAACAGCTGGTTTTACTGGAACTAGATGTGGTTATACTGTCATTCCAAAAGAACTTACAGTAGATGGAATTAATATGTATCAACGTTGGTACAGACGTCAATCAACAAAATTTAACGGGGTTTCATATCCTGTTCAATGTGCAGCAGCAGCAGTATTTACAGATGAAGGCATAGAGCAAATAAATGAAAATATAGATTTTTATAAAGAAAATGCAAAAATAATTGCAACTACTATGGATGAACTAGGAATTAAATATACAGGTGGAATAAATTCGCCATATATTTGGTTAAAGTGTCCTAACAACATGGGTAGTTGGGAGTTCTTTGATTTCTTATTAAATGAAATTCAAGTTGTAGGAACACCAGGAGAGGGCTTTGGAGAAAACGGAAAAGGTTGGTTTAGACTAACAGCTTTTGGTGGTAGAGAAAATACAATAGAAGCTATGTCAAGACTTAAAAAACTGCTTCTAAAATAATAAAAATTTATTATCCTGTATATTTTATACAGGATAATATGCTATATAGTTAAAATAATGGTTGCTATTTAGCCATATGTATAGGTTAGGGTGGAGACATTTTACCGAAGGTCCAGGGCGACCGGAAAGCCCGGTCGACTCCGCAGAGTCGAAATCCCTGCCAAATCGTAATCAGTTGTTAAATATTAACAACTCAAATTGCTGATGCAATTTATGAGGCTCTGCCTCAAACTCCGCTTCTTTTTCTATCGCAAAAAGAAGCAAAAAACCTCTTAAAGCATAAGGATTTCGCTTTCTGCGGAAAGCGACCAAGGGCGTTGCCCTTTGGAAACCTACGATTTTTTGAAAAAAATCGAGTAAAACTTTAATTGATTTTATAAGTTGATTACATTGGTCGACTGGCTGAATAGTTATATTATATAGTTAAAATAATGAGGTGAAAAAATGGCAGCAAAGCAAAGAACAGTTTATGTATGTAATCAATGTGGCTATGAGAGTGCAAAATGGAATGGTAAATGTCAAAATTGTGGTGAATGGAACACTTTTGAAGAAGTTGAAAATGATAAGATAATGAACAAAAGTGCAAAAGGAAATGCTGTAAACGGAATTGATTTGACATCAAAAATAAAGGAACTTTCTCAAATAGATATAAACGATGATGTTAGATATTTTACTGGAGTAGGAGAGTTAGACAGAGTTTTGGGTGGTGGACTTGTAAAAGGTTCTATTGTTCTTTTGGGTGGTGAACCTGGTATAGGTAAAAGTACACTTCTACTTCAAATATGTCAGTACTTAGGAAGTAAATTTTCTGTTTTATATGTATCAGGGGAAGAATCTGTTAGACAAATAAAACTAAGGGCAAACAGATTATCTGTAAATACAGAAAGTTTGTATTTACTTGCTTCAACAGATGCTGAATCAATATGTAACACCATATCAATTTCAGAGCCAGATATAGTTATAATTGACTCTATACAGACTATGAGTATTTCTCAAATTAATTCTAGCCCGGGAAGTATAACACAAGTAAGAGAATGTACTAACTTATTTATGCATACCGCAAAAAACAATGAAATCCCAATTTTAATAGTTGGTCATGTAAATAAAGATGGTGCAATTGCTGGTCCAAAAGTAATGGAGCATATAGTTGACTCTGTGCTTTATTTTGAGGGTGAAAGACACTTAAGC
>JAEXNS010000276.1 GCA_023439605.1 Bacillota bacterium
CTATTCAGCCACATGTATGCAGAGTGAAACTCCAATAAAATCATAAACTTTACCTTTAGAGGCTGAATATTAACAAATAATAAGATTTTATTAAGATTTGCAAATGCAAATAATAACTCATTTGCAGGCTTTGAGTTATTTTGTAAGCATTTAATATGTTATTGCCTGTAAAAAACATAATAAAAATTGGAGGTTGAAAAATGAAAATTAAAAAAGCGATAATTCCAGCAGCAGGTTTGGGGACTAGAGTTTTGCCTGCTACAAAAGCAATGCCTAAGGAGATGCTACCTATAGTTGATAAGCCAGCTATTCAGTATATTGTAGAGGAAGCAGTAAAAAGCGGAATTGAAGATATAATGATAATATTGAGCAGAGGAAAATCAATAGTAGAAGATCACTTTGATAGAATGCCTGAATTAGAACAACATCTTATAAAAGGTGGGGAATCAAAAAAAGAAATTCTTGAAGAGGTTATTGACATTGCAAAGCTTGCAAACATAACATATATAAGACAACAAGAGCAAAAAGGTTTAGGCCATGCTGTTTTACAAGCTAAACAATTTGTTAAAAATGAACCATTTGCAGTTTTATACGGTGATGATGTTATTATTAGTGAAGATCCTTGTATAGGTCAATTGTGCCGTGCATACGAGCAATATGGGAAAGGTGTAGTTGGAATTAAAGAAGTTTCAGAAGAAGCTATTCAAAAATATTCTTCAATGAAAGTTAATCCTTTAAACAACAACCTCTATGAAATAACTGATATGATTGAAAAGCCAAAACCAGATCAAATTTTATCTTTATTTTCTATATTGGGTAGATGTGTTTTACCATATGAAATATTTGAAATTCTTGAAAGAATACCATATGGTGCAGGCAACGAACTTCAATTAACAGATGCTATGAAAGAATTAGCAATAACCATTGGCATGGTTGGTGTTGATTTTACTGGAAAAAGATATGATATGGGAAATAAGTTAGGTATTTTACAAGCAGCAGTTGAAGTGGGAGTTAAGCATAAAGAATTTGGAGATGAATTTGTAAATTATTTAAAAGAATTTGTTAAAAATATTTAAAAATATGCTTGACATTATGCTAAAAATTTGATATAATTTTAATGTTATCCTTGTTCATAACTTATTTATGAGCGAAATCCAAAAGGAGGTGCATGCAAATGGCTAAATTAAGTGAAAAGTATGAATTAGTAGTTATCTTTAACACAAAACAAGGTGAAGAAAAAATTAAAGAAGAAATAGCTAAGTTCAAATCATTAATTGAAGAAAACGGTACTCTTATTACTTTAGATGAGTGGGGCAAACGTAAGTTAGCTTATGAAATCAATGATGAACTTGATGGGTATTATGTATTATTTAATTTTGAATCAAAACCTGATTTCCCAGTTGAAATCGAAAGAAGATTAAACATTGCTGAAGGCGTTTTACGTTTCTTAGTAACTGTTTTATCTGCTAAATAATTAAAGGGGGATTTTCAAGTGCTTAATAAAGTAATTTTAATGGGGCGTTTAGTTGCTGATCCAGAACTCAAACAAACTACAAGTAATATATCTGTATGTCGTTTTTCAATAGCTATAAGTAGACCTTTTGTGCCTAAAGATGGTGGAGAAAGACAATCGGATTTTGTTAACATAGTTGTTTGGCGAAATACAGCAGAGTTTGTTAGCAGATATTTTTCAAAAGGAAAAATGATTATCGTTGAAGGTGCTTTAAGAAATAATAATTATACAGATAGTAATGGTATAAAACATTATTCTTTAGAAGTGCATGCAGATAATGTTTCTTTTGGTGAATCTAAAAATGCTTCATCTAGTGGTGGCGAATCTTTTTCTGAACCACCTTCTTACAAGCAAGAAAACAAACAACAACCCTCAAATGAATCACTTCAAATAGGTGATTTAGGTGATTTTGAAGAAATATTAAGTGATGGAGATGTTCCATTTTAATTAAAAAAATTTAAATGTGTTAAGGAGGGTCTAATCATGGAAAGAGATCGTGATCGTGATAGAGATAGTAGAAATCCTCGTAATTCAAAAAGACCACGCAAAAAAGTTTGTGCTTTTTGTATAGATCGAGCTGAAACTATTGATTATAAAGATATCAACAAGTTAAGAAAATGTATGACTGACAGAGCAAAGATTTTACCAAGACGTGTAACTGGTACTTGTGCTTTTCATCAACGTGAACTAACAAAATCTATTAAAAGAGCTAGACATTTAGCTTTATTACCATATGTTAGTGACTAAATATAATTAATATAAAAGGTATAAGCTATATGCTTATACCTTTTATAATATTTTTAGTTACTATTTAGCCATATGTAAAGTTTACGGTTTTGCAAGGGGTTCGACTCTGCGGAGTCGAATGGGATTTCCGGTCTCCCTGGACCTTCGGTAAAATATCTCTGCTCTTTATCTTTAGAGGCTGAATAGTAATTATTTTTATATATTTATTAAGGAGTTTGTTTTATGAAATATGTTGTTATTTTATGTGATGGTATGGCGGATTATCCAGTGAAAGAATTACAAGAAAAAACTCCGTTAGAGGCGGCTTATGTTCCAAACATGGATATGCTAGCAAAAAAATCCATGATAGGATTGTTAAAAACAGTAGATGATAAATTAAAACCAGGAAGTGATATTGCAAATTTATCAGTTTTAGGATATGATCCTGAAAAATATTATACAGGGCGTTCTCCTTTAGAAGCTGGAAGTATAGGAATAGACATGAAGGATACAGATGTTTCATTACGTTGTAACTTAGTAACTTTGACCGACGAAGAAAACTATGCAGATAAAACAATATTAGATTATTGTGCAGATGATATTTCTACAGAAGAAGCGGAAATATTAGTTGATTATTTGGCTGAAAATTTAAATTCTTCTGAATTTAAATTTTATTCAGGTGTCAGTTATAGACATTGTTTAATTTGGAA
>JAEXNS010000272.1 GCA_023439605.1 Bacillota bacterium
TATCACAATTTTTTATAGTGGTTAATCTATGTGCAATTATAAGCATGGATTTCTTTTTAAATTTATTATATATCATGTCAAATATAATATTTTCTGTAGCAAAGTCTAGATTACTTGTTGACTCGTCCAATATATAAAAATCACTCTTTTTTAAAAATGCTCTTGCCAAAGCTATTCTTTGTTTTTCTCCACCACTTAAGCCATTACCCGCTTCTTGCAAATAAGTATGGTATTGCATAGGTAGTTTTTTTATAAATTCATGTGCATCTGCTTCTTTAGCTGCCTGTTTAACTTCATCTAAAGTTGAATTCATTTTCGATACTCTTATATTATCAAAAATACTTTTTGAAAAAAGTTCAATTGTTTGTGGTACATAAGAAATGGATTTTCTTATGGAATCATTACTAAATTCGTTTATATCCATTCCATCTATTAATATATCGCCTGCTTCTGGTTCATAATATTTAAGTAATAATTTAGCTATAGTTGACTTTCCACTTCCACTACCACCTACCAAAGCTACTTTTTTACCTTTTGGAATTTTGAAAGAAATATTATTCAAAACTGGTTTTCTGTTACCATACCTAAAAGTAAGATTTTTAATTTCAACTTCTCCAAGAACATTTTCTAATTCATTAAATTCACCATTTGATTGTTCTGTTTCATGGTCAAGAATTTCAGTCAACCTCTTCATAGATATATTTGCTTCTTGAATTTGCAGCTGTAATCCTACTAGTCTTCCTACAGGGTCCATAAAATAACCAGCCATAGTTGTAAAAGCCATAAGACTTCCAAGCGTCAAATCCCCATCAATAACCTGTCGTATTCCAAAATACATAAGTATAAGATTTCCAGCTGTAGAAATCAAACTTGAAATAGAACCTTGAATATTTGAAAGCATTCCTTCTTTAAGTGAAATCCTCAATGACTTTATATATTCTTTTTCTATATTTTCTATTTCTGTTTCTTCGTTTGCATTTCCTTTTATTGTTTCTACTGCTCTTAATCCTTCAATTATTTGAGAATTTAAAATAGATGACTGTTGCATTTGTTCTTCGTTAATTTTTTTATAAGGTTGTTTAAATATAAATACCAATAAAATACTAAAAATAGTAAGGCATAAAATTATACCAAAAAGTGATAAATTCATATTAAATAATATTATACCTGTAATAATAGCCATCGCCACATCCATAATAAGGGTTAATGCTATATTTGTAAAAATATTTTTTATTGTAAACGCATCGCTAAATCTTGTTATAATATCTCCTGTTTTTCTAGAGGCAAAAAACTTCATAGGAAGTTTATAGATATGCTTAAAATATCCAAGTAACAACGGAATATCTATCTTTTGTGAAAGATATAACATAATCCACTGTCGAACAAATCCTATAACTACTTGTACTAACGCTAGTATTGCAAATATTATAACTACAAGTAAAAGTGATTGTTTTAGCCTATACGGTAAAATTTCATCCATAAGAATTTTATTAAACAATGAGGAAACTATGCCCAATATAGTCAAAAGCAACGATGAAATTATTGAATAAGCAAATAATTTTTTATGTGGTGTCAAAAGTTTTAAAAATCTACTAAAAACTTTTCCCTTTTCATTTTTTCCTTGAGTAAAGTTAGTATTTGGTTTTAAAATAAGTATTGTACCTGTAAAATCCTTATAAAAATCATCTACTGTAATTTTAAGTAACTCTTTTGCTGGATCTCCTATAATAACATAATCTTGTTTTTTTGTCTTTATTTTCTTAAACACAACAACAAAATGACTAAGTCCTTCTTTTGTTATAACGTTGGCGATACAAGGTAATGTAAAATCACTTAAAAAGCCTTCTCTGTCAACTCTTACAGCTTGAGAGTTAAACCCTAGAGTTTCAGAACACTTTGTTAACCCTATCAAATTTGTCCCCTTTAAATCAGTTCCCATTATATCTCTTAGTTTTGTTATTGTTGTTTCTTTTTTATAGTGCAAGCAAATCATAGCTAAACAAGCTGCAGCACAATCTGTTGCATCATGCTGTTTTACAAATGTATATCTCATGTTTTCTCCTGTTTTTTCTCTATTTATTATTTCTTTCAAAACTTGATTTAATTGTACCATTTATTCTGTATTTTGTCTATAGTTAAAATACACCACAAAAAGACTGCTTTATTTTTTTTTTTGTATATTTTGACTATTTTGAAAAATAAATATAAGTTTGTTATATTATAAAAATTTATTTAGTGTTATAGTTACTATTCAGCCATATGTATAAGGTAGAGATATTTTACCGAAGGTCCATAGCTTTTCGGTCGACTCCGCAGAGTCGAAACCCTTGCAATACTAAGCAACATAAGAAATAAAGTGTTTTAGAGTCTAAATAGTATAAATAGTAACACTTAAATTAATAAAAATGTTTTTTCTTTAATAAATTCATAAACTTTCGATACTATTTATATAAACATTTTTTAATAAAGCGAGGTTTTTAAAGTGAAAAAACAAAGACGTTTGATAGGAGTTATAATTGCACAAGTAGAATATGATTATCAATCTAAAATCATAAAGGGATTACAAAAAACTGCTTATGAATTAAATTATGATTTATTGGTTTTTTCACCTTTTATAAAAATCTGTGATTTAGAATTATACCAAATTGGAGAAAAAAATATATATTCACTAATAAATTATGAGATTTTAGATGGTATCATATACATACCAGATACCATACAAATTCCTCTTGCAAATGATGAAATAATAAATGATATAAAAATAAAATTTAAAGGTCCAGTTATAACTATAGATACTTTTATTGAAGGATTTATGTTTGTAGAAGCAGATGCAAGAAAAACAATAAAAAACATGGTAAATCATCTAATTCAAGATCATAATGCAAAGTATATAAATTTTATGACCGGAAGAAAAGAACACCAACATGCAATAAAAAGACTTGATGGTTATATAGATGCCTTAAAAGAAAATAATATTCCTATAGAAGAGGAGCGAATACATTACGGTGATTTTTGGTATAACGAAGGTGAAAACTTTATACATAAAATACTAAACTCTAAATTGCCATTTCCACATGCTATATGCTGTGCTAGTGACCATATGGCTATAAGTGTATGTAATGCTTTAGAAAAAAACGGAATAAAAGTCCCAGACCAAGTAGCCGTAACTGGTTATGATTTCATTTTAGAAAGTATAACTAATAATCCATCTATAACATCTGCAGTGATGCCTATAGAAGCCACGGCTATAAAAGCAATGAAGCTAATGCATAAAACTTTAGAAAACACAAACCTAGACATCGACTCTATATCTACAGTGGCCGAGTTGCAAATAGCAGAAAGCTGCGGATGTAACATAGACATAGCAAAAAAATATCGTTCTACTTTATCTCTATTTACTAATAGTGATTATGAATACGAAAATGAATTTTTTTATGCTTCAAATTATATGTTAGAATGTTTAATTTCATCTAAAAATATATATGAACTCCGTGGAAATATTTCCTGGTATACTTATCAAATAGGTACATTTAAAGAGTTTTATTTTTGCCTATGTGATGATTGGGATTGTATTGGCTATAATGAAGTTGACATGGATACAAAATATGTTCGTTTTGGATATACTGATAATATATATTTAAACTTTGCTAAAATAGATGGTGAATATAAGGAGCCATATGGAAAATTTAGTTCAAAAGAAATGCTTCCATCTATTTATGAAAAAAGGGATTATCCTACCACTTACTTTTTTACTCCAATACATTTTAATGACAGATGTTTTGGGTATACTGTTTTAAACTTCGGAAATGAATTAAAATC
Source organism: Bacillota bacterium (assembly GCA_023439605.1). Classification (GTDB taxonomy): domain Bacteria; phylum Bacillota; class Clostridia; order Oscillospirales; family Ruminococcaceae; genus JAEXNS01. Next base: position 3,820 of record JAEXNS010000272.1, read on the forward strand.
ATATGATGTAAAGTACAGAAGTTGGATAAGAAATATTAACAATTCTTTGGAAAGCTTGAGATTACAAAATAATTTGAAATGGTTTTACGAAAGAATGGAAGAAAACGCTATAAAAGATGGCCTTACAAATATTTTAAATCGATATGCCTTTAACAAAGACTATCAAAATTTACTTAAACAAGTACTAAGGACAGACAAGCAACTTATGATTATTTTAGGGGACTTAAATGGCTTAAAATATATAAATGATACTTTTGGCCATATTGAAGGAGATAATGCAATTAGAATGTCCGCTTTGGCATTTCAAATATCTTGCAACGATTTTGAAAAATGTTATAGATTTGGTGGTGATGAATTTGTATTGGTATCCGCTGGTTATTATACAGAAAATGATGCACATGATAAGATCACAAAAATTAATACATTTTTGAATAACTACAATAAAACGTCGCAAAAACCTTATCCCGTTTCAATAAGCTTAGGATATTATTGCGGAGATTTTAAGCATGATAAGCCAATTGAATACTACATAAAAATAGCTGATTTAATGATGTTTAGAGAAAAGCAGCGACTAAAAAAAGAATTGAACCTTCCTGAAAGATAAAAAAGGTTACTATTCAGTCTAAAGATTAAGTTTACGATTTTTAAAGGGTTTCTACTCTGCGGAGTCAACTAGGCTTCTTGTCACACTGGACCTTCGGTAAAATACCTCATCCATATGCATATGTCTGAATAAAAATAAAACAAAAGATATAAACTTTTAAGTTTATATCTTTTGTTTTATTTTTTCTTTTTTCTTACTGAATAACCAAAATCGCCGAGTTTTCTACCTAGAGAAAAATACTCTCCATGTGAATACGCAAGTAAACCTGCTTGTTGCAGATTTAACTTTCCTTTACTATCTATAAATTTTTCTTCTATATCAACACCTATTATTTCAGCGATAAACATATCATGGGAGCCTAAAGATTTTATCTCTACAACTTTACATTCTAAACTCAAAGGACTTTCAGAAATTATGGGACAAGATACATTTACTGCTTCTTCTTTATGTAATCCACACAATTTATATTTGTCATTATTTTTACCACTTCTAACTCCACAAAAATCTACCGTTTTGCACATGGCTGAAGTAACTAAATTTACAACAAATTCACCGGTATCCCTTATCATGTTATATGAGTACCTTTCAGGTCTAACCGAAATGTATGTCATAGGTGGTTGGGTATTTATAATCCCTGTCCATGCTATTGTTATTATATTTGATTTCTCCATTGTACCAGTTGTAACCAGCACAGATGGAAGTGGTGACAACAAAGTACCACCTTTCCAAAAAACTTTTGACATTTTTATCTCCTAAATAGTTATAATTCAAATCTATGTTTAAGACACCGATATTTTTACCTAATATCCAAGACAAAAGGAAAGTTACTATTCAGCCTCTAAAGATAAAGTTTATAGTTTTGAAAGGGTTTCGACTCTGCGGAGTCGAC
>JAEXNS010000298.1 GCA_023439605.1 Bacillota bacterium
ATTTATAGGTGCTACTATGGCTTCTGAAACTACAGCAGCAGCAGCTGGTGCAGTTGGAGTTGTTCGTCGTGACCCTATGGCTATGCTTCCTTTCTGTGGATACAATATGGGCGATTATTGGGCACATTGGGTTGAAATGGGCAAAAAATTGGGCGATAAAGCACCTAAAATCTTTAATGTTAACTGGTTTAGAACAGATGATGAAGGAAAGTTTATCTGGCCTGGATTTGGCGATAACATGAGAGTTTTAGATTGGATCATTGCTCGTTGTGAAGATAAAGCAGAAGCTGTTGAAACTGCAATTGGTTATGAACCAAAAGCTGAGGACATTAACATAGAAGGTTTAGACATTACAACAGAAGTAGTGGCTGACTTGTTAACTGTAGATAAAGCTTTATGGGAAGAAGAAGCAAAAGGCATCAAGGAGTTCTTTGATAAATTTGGCGACAGATTACCAGCTGAAATGACAGAAGAATTAGAAAAACTAGAAAATAGATTAGCTAAATAATAAATTAATAGCTCAAACAAATTTAAAATTTGTTTGAGCTATTTCGTTTTTGTTATAGAAAAAGAAACGGAGCTTGAGGCAGAGCCTTATAAATTACCTTTAGACATGTTACTATTTAGCCTCTAAAGGTAAAGTTTACGGTTTTACAGGAGTTTCGCCTCTGCGAAGGCGACCGAGCTTTTCTTTCGTCCTAGACCTTAGGAAAAATATCTCTACACTATTATGTACATATAGAAATACGTAGTTTAGTGATTTTTTGTTCGTCTGATTTTAAAATTATAATTTTAAAAATATCATAGTCTATTTTTTCTCCTTGTTTTGGGATGTAACCTAAAATTTCAGTAATCCATCCACCAATTGATGTTGCGGAGCTTTTTATTATCTCCTTTTCTAAATTTAGAGTGCTTATTAAATCTGTTATACTGATATCTGCAGAAATATCATAAGTATTGCTATTTATTTTTAATATATCCGAATTAACTTCATCATTTTCATCATAAATTTCGCCTACTAGCTCCTCTATTATATCTTCGAGGGTAACTATACCTTTTGTTCCTCCGTGTTGGTCTAGAACAACAGCCATATGTATTTTGTGTTTTTGCATTTCATGCAAAGCTTCACTAATGTGTTTTAAATCTGATATGTAAATAGCATCCTGTAAAATACCATTAATTGAGGTTTTACCTTCTAAGAGAATTTTAAAGAAATCTTTTTGAGTAATTATGCCTATTATATTGTCCATGTTTTTTTCATAAACTGGTAATCTGGAGTACATCTCACTAAAAAAAACATCTCTAATTTCATCCATTGGTGTATTTAATTCTATACCAACCACATTTACTCTAGGTATTAAAATGTTATTTACTTTAATATCATCAAAATCCAATGCACATCTTACCAAGTTGCTCTCTTGTTCTTCTAAAACACCCTGTTCCTCTATCTCTTCAATAATATATTTTAACTCATCTTCTGTTACACTAGGACGGTCTTCATTTGAGCCTAGAATTGAAGAAACAATATGGATTAATGATTTGAAAATAAAAATAAAAGGCCTGAAAATAAATATTAATAATAATATGGGCGTAGCTAAAAAAAACGAAAAACTTTCAGCATTTTCTTTGGCTATAGCTTTGGGCAGAATTTCACCAAAAATTAAAACGGCAATCGTCATTACTGCTGTAGAAATACCAACGCCTTTTTCACCAAAGATACCAGTAAACAAAACAGTACCAATAGAAGCGGAGGCTATATTCACTATATTATTTCCTATTAAAATAGCAGTAAGTGCATTTTCAAAAGTATTTGCTACTTTTAAAGCTTTTTCTGCTCTTTTATTACCTTGGTTTATATGATGTTTTAAACGAATTTTATTTACAGTTGAAAAAGTAGTTTCTGCACTTGAAAATACAGCTGAAAAAAATATTAATATTATAATCAAAATTACATTTATCATTAAATGCTCCTCTCATAAATAAAACAAAAAATTAAAATAAAATTAGTTTTATAAAATATATTAACATATTTTATTAATTATATCAATAGACATATAAGTTTTATTTAATAAAAAAGATGTAAAATTAAAATAAATTTTTTGTTTTAATTTAGTACTATATTTAATTACCAATATAAATGTATAAGAATTTGATATTATACATTTATAATATCATTAATATACTCGAATTATAAAATAAATTTGTATATATATAAAAAAAATTATGTTTTTCAATTGATTTTATATAAAATATATGTTAAAATGTAAAGGGAAAACTGTAGTCAATCAAAATTTTTATTAATTAAAAATTTGAATAATTATTAAAGCATTATTGTAACCTTAAAATATAAAAATGATGATTATTTTTATTCATATTGCCTATTGCATATAATCAACAATTTTATTTCTGACATTTTATAATAATTTACAAAAAGTTATGTAAACTATTGACTTTGTAGAATACATTAAATATAATAATCTTATATGAATTTTTGATTAAAATATTATTATTGTATTAATTTGTGTATTTGTTGGTTTGATTAAGGGGAATGATAAATTATTATTCCTATTTTTTGATATTAGATTGCATTGATTTACAGATATATAGAGAAAAGATTAAACTATATGATGTTATTTAAAACAAGTTTGAGTTTTAAAATTCAAATAAAATATGATTAAGGAGGAATAGTAATTGAAGTTAAAAAAGGTAATGTCTGGAACTATAGCGTTAGCAATTTGCTCAATGTTTTCATTAGGTTTAACTGCCATTTCAGCTGCTGATGTTCAGCCTCAAGCAAATACAGTGTTTATTTCAGTTGAAGATGTAACAGTTAAATCAGATAAAACATTTGTAGCTAACGTTAGCTTGGAAAACCTTACAGCAAATGATTTAGTTGGAGTTGATTTTGCAGTACAGTATGATTCGACAAAGGTAGCTATAACAAGTGTTACAGAGGGACCAATATCTAAAACAGGAGCAACAGAAGCTGAGTTAGGGATAGTTGGGAGTCAAACAGAGTATTCATGTTTTAATTCAAACATAGGCACAGATCAAATCTCTATATTGTGGATGACAGGTCTTTTAGATAAGCCAGAAACATGGATTAAAAGCGACGGAGTATTCTTTACGATTTCAGGAACAGTAAAAGATGGTGCAACAGGATCAACAAGCTTAGAAATCGTTCCTGTAAAGAGAACAGTTAATGGAGTACAAAATACTAAGATAGGCTTAGCAGCATATGCAAACAGCCAATTGATTACATTAAATAATTCTGTAAAAAACGGAACAATTAGTTTATCTACATCATCAGTAGTATACGGCGACTTAAATGGTGATGGTAAAGTAGATAATACAGACTTAGTAACTATGTGTCGAGCATTAATTAAAGACATTACATTAACTAGTGAACAAAGTAAGGTAGCGGATATAGTTCCAAGTGGTGAAGTTGATGTAGCTGATTTAGCGTTATTAAAGCAGTATATTTTAGGCGATAAAGTAGTATTAGGGGCAAAATAATAAATAATATAATATAATTTTAAATATATTATATAAATATTTTAATGGAGGGTAAAAATGAAAGCAAAAAAACTTGTTTCAAGCATACTTGCAATCGCTATGATCGCAACAAGTATGTCACATAATGTTTTTGCTGCAACTGGCGATGTAGTTTTAGAAGGAGCACAAGTTCAGTCTAAAAT
>JAEXNS010000007.1 GCA_023439605.1 Bacillota bacterium
AGGTATTTATATATATTATACCACAATACTGACAATACGTCAATACATAAATTGAAATTTGACGAAAAAAATTCGATAATTATGTGGTTTGTGATACTTTTTTTATATCACAACTTCTGAATTCCCGTGAATAGTAACCCTTTTAAAACTTTTTTAAAAAAGTTTTAAAATGTTATTGACTTTTATTATTTAGTATGATATAATTAATAACGTTGTCGAGACATTAGCTCAGATGGCAGAGCATTTGACTTTTAATCAAAGGGTCCGGGGTTCGAATCCCCGATGTCTCATAAATGTGCCTGTAGCTCAGTTGGATAGAGTGACTGGCTACGAACCAGTAGGTCAGGGGTTCGAGTCCCTTCAGGCACGTTTCTAACCATTCATTTTATTATGAATGGTTTTTTATTTGAATATTTAATACATAAAGAATAATTGGTTTTATATATATAAAACCAATTATTCTTTATGTATTTTTAAGTATTTTATTTTTCCTTATTCTAAACAAAAGTAAAATAGTACATAAAATCCAAGTAGCGGGTTCAGATACAATTATCGCCTTATAGTTTATCAAACCAGTTAAATAAAAGGCAACTATAAATTTTCCTATTAACTCTATTAAACTTGATAAAGAAGGTGATATTTTATCACCTAACCCCTGCATAGAATTTCTTAAAATTATAAGTATGCTTAATACAAAATAAAACAAACTATTAAATTTCAAATATTTAACTGCAGTTTCTATTATAAATTGATCTTTAGTACTCGTAATTACTTTTATAAGAAATGGAGCTACTGTGTAAGTTGCTATAATAACAACAAAGGACCAACAAAATAAAATTATAGTAAATTTTATCATACCTTCACGAATTCTTTTTATATTTTTAGCACCTAAGTTTTGACTAGTAAATGTTGCTGAGGAAACACCAAAAACACCTATAGGTAACATAAACATTTCTGTTATTTTTCTAGCAGCAGAATGAGAAACTATTATAGATGGACCTAATTTATTAATAGCACCTTGAAGAATTAATGTACCCAGTCCTACTATTGATAACATAAATGCAACAGATAATCCTGAAGTCAACAATGAAATCATGAAAGTTTTTGAAATTATAAAATCCTCTTTTTTTAAGTTTAATTCTTTGTATTTTTTTATCATATAGAAAATGCACATTATTGCTGATAACCCTTGGGAAATTAATGTCGCATATGCTGCACCTTCAATGCCAAATTTCAAAATTTTTATAAAAAATAAATCCAAAAAAATATTTAATACCGCAGATATAATTAAAAATATAAGTGGAGTAATTGTGTCTCCTACTGCACGCAAAATACCAGCACAAATATTATATATAGTCATTATAACTAATCCAAATATAATGATAAAAATATAATTATATGCATCATCAAAAATTTCACTTGGAATATTCAATAACTTCATAATATCTTCTAAAAAAAACAGCCCAATCATTGTAAATAAAAACGCAGTCATTATACTTAAAATTATAGTTCCTGAAATTGATTTTTTTAAATTCCCATTATCCTTTGCACCAAAATATTTTGCAGTCAAAATTGCAAATCCATTTGTTAGTCCAAATAAAAAACTAATTGCAAGTGAATTTATTGGGGATGTAGCTCCGATTGAAGCTAAAGCCCCTTCATTTATTGTTGCACCTACAATCCACATATCTGCGAGATTGTAGAATAAATTAAATATATTCCCAACGATTAAAGGAATAGCGTAAAAAAATATTACCTTATATATACTTCCTTTGGTCAAATCTCTCATATACCAAATCTTCTCTCTTTAATTTTATCAATATTTAAAAACCAAATATCAGAGATGGAGAACTCTCTTTTGTTTAAATATGAAAGAAAATTTTCATCTTGAAATTTAAACTCTATTTTATATGCACATAAAGCTTGATGATATACTTTATACCTATCATTTGTATTATAATTGCCATATTTAGTATCACCCAAAATAGGAAAGCCTTCAAAAGACAAGTGAGCCCTTATTTGATGAGTCTTCCCTGTTATTAACTCCACTTCAACTAAAGATAAATCATCTACTGTTTTCAATAGTTTAAATTTAGTAATTATCTCGCTATATTTTTCTTGCATTTTTTCAGAAATATTCACTTTATTTGTTTCGCTATCTTTATAAATATATGCAGTAAGTGTATCTTCAATATTTGGCGGATTTTTTATAGTAAGACATAAATATTTTTTTGAAATTTCTCTTTTACGTATTTTTTCATTTATTAATCTTAAAGCCTGTGCATTTTTAGCACCTATTATTAAGCCACAAGTATTTCTGTCTAGTCTATTACATATGGCTGGAGAAAATGAATTTTCTTTTTCTATATTATATTCCCCTTTTTCATATAAGTATTTTTTCATTTTATTAATCAAAGTATTTACATTTACATCATTATCATCATAAACGACTATTCCCTTTTCTTTATTTATAATGATTATATTTTCATCTTCATAAACAATATTAATGTCTGTATTTGCTTTTAAAAATCTATAATCAAATTCATCTGTAAAAAAATCATCATTTAAATATAGAGTTAAAATATCTTTTTCTTTTAATATAGTTGATATTTCGCATCTTTTCCCATTTAATTTTATTTTTTTAGTTCTTATTGATTTGTAAAGCATACTTTTAGGTAAATTCTTAACTGCTTTAGTTAAAAATTTGTCTATACGTTGTCCAGAATCATTTATATTTATTATAAACTCTTTCATAAATTCTCCATTCTAAATAAATATTTTTAGTATTTATTTTTATTTAATTTATATACATAATAATAATTATAACATATTTTTATATAAAATAACATCCTTTTTGTGATTTTCTGATAAGATTTTTATCAGAAAATCTTAATTATTCTGACAAAAAAATAATTTTATATTTTTTATTTAATTTTCATTGACAAATAAGATTTTTTTTGTTAAAATTAAATGAATTTATTAATTTGCATAGCTTCAAATTAGTAAAAAAATATAAAAATGAAAGGATTTTTTTATGTCAACCGTAATTATTTTAATCGTCTATATCATGTCTATGATAGGTATAGGAATTTATGCTTCTAGAAAAACATCTTCTGTTAGCGATTTTGTTTTGGGAGGAAGAAACGTTGGTGCATGGCTAACAGCTTTTGCCTATGGTACTTCATACTTTTCAGCTGTTGTTTTTGTAGGATATGCCGGCCAGTTTGGATGGAATTATGGAGTTTCAGCAACTTGGATTGGTATAGGTAACGCATTTATTGGCAGCACATTAGCTTGGTTTTTATTAGGAAAAAGAACAAGAATAATGACACATCATCTTAACTCATCAACAATGCCAGAATATTTTGAAAAAAGATATGTTTCAAAAGGTTTAAAAACTACTTCCGCATTAATAATTTTTATTTTTTTAATGCCTTATACAGCTTCTGTATATAATGGGTTGTCAAGACTTTTCGAAATGGCTTTTAAAATAGACTATTCAGTTTGTATAATTGCAATGGCTGTTTTAACTGCTATATATGTTATACTTGGTGGATATGCTGCAACAGCTATAAAT
>JAEXNS010000049.1 GCA_023439605.1 Bacillota bacterium
TAATTAATTATACAGGCACAATAATTTATGTTTCACATGACAGATATTTATTAAATAAATTATCTACAAAAATAATGGAGATTACAAAAGAAGATTTAGAAATATTTGATGGTAATTTTGATTATTATATTCAAATCCAAAAACAAAGAGAACAACAGTTACAAGAAAAAATTGATGAAATAAAGCAACAAAAAGTAAAAGAGCAATTTCAAGAGAAAAATGCAAAAATTTACAAAAGTAAAGAACAAAGAAATAAAGAAGCACAAAAAAGAACACAAATAAAAAATTTAGAAATGGAAATAGAATCTTTACAATCAAAACTAGATGAACTTCAAGTTGAAATAACAAAAGAAAACGTATATAGTGATTATAATTTGATGAATGACTTTTGTCTAGAAATCGATAATATAAAAAATAAAATAAATGAAAAATTTGATGAATGGGCTATTTTATCAGACGAATAAGGAGAAAATATGGAAATCAATAAAATTTTATCGCAAGAATTTAAATTAAGACAAGAACAAATAGACAATACTATTGAGTTAATAGACGAAGGTATGACAATACCTTTTATAGCTCGATATAGAAAAGAAAGAACAGGTTCCTTAGATGACCAGGTTTTACGTGAAATATTTGATAGATTAAATTATTTGAGAAATTTAGAAAAAAGAAAAGAAGAAGTTAAAAATTTAATTGATTCACAAGGTAAGTTAGACGATGAACTTATTAAAAAAATTTTTGAGTCAAAAACTCTAGTGGAAATAGAGGATATATACAGACCTTTTAAGCCTAAAAGAAAAACTAAGGCTAGTATTGCTAGAGAAAGGGGTCTAGAAGCTTTAGCAAAAATATTAATGGAGCAAAATCTAAATGTAGATCCCATTAAAGAATCTGAGAATTTTGTATCCGAAGAAAAAGAAGTTTTAAGTTCTGAAGCTGCTTTACAAGGGGCAATGGATATAATAGCAGAAGATATATCAGACGATGCAGAATTAAGAAAATCATTAAGAATGTATTACAAGAAAAATGGTACAATTCACTCTAAAGTTACAGACGAGAGTTTAGATAAAGATTCTATTTATTTAAACTACTATGATTTTGCAGAATCCATAATCAAATCTGCACATCATAGAATTTTAGCTATGGATAGAGGAGAAAAAGAAAATATCTTAAAAGTATCAATAACATCGGCAGATGATACCCCTAAAAACTTAGTATCAAGTAAATATGCAAATGGTAATAGTTCATCTACTCAATATATTCAAATGGCAGCGGAAGATAGCTTCAAAAGGCTTATATTCCCATCTATAGAGAGAGAAATAAGAGCTGAACTTACAGAAGCGGCTGCTGAACAAGCAATAAAAGTTTTTGCTGAAAATCTAAGACAACTTTTACTACAACCTCCAGTTAAAAATAATATTACACTTGGTTTAGACCCGGGATATAGAACAGGTTGTAAAATTGCAGTTTTAGATAGTACTGGTAAAGTAATGTATACGGATGTAGCGTATATAACTATAGGGAAAAATGTTAATGAAATAGAAAAACTTAAAAACATAATTTTAAAATATCATGTAACTACAATAGCGATTGGGAATGGTACTGCATCTAGGGAAAGTGAAATGGTAGTTGCTGATATAATTAAAAATCTTGATTTCAAAGTTAATTATATGGTTGTAAGTGAAGCTGGAGCTTCTGTGTATTCGGCTTCTAAACTAGCGGCTGAGGAATTCCCAGAGTATGATGTTTCTTTAAGAAGTGCAGTTTCTATAGCTAGAAGATTACAAGATCCACTTGCTGAGTTGGTTAAAATAGACCCTAAGGCAATTGGTGTAGGGCAATATCAACATGATATGCCTAAAAACAGAATGGATGAAGCTTTAGGTGGTGTGGTAGAGGATTGTGTTAACTCTGTAGGTGTTGACCTTAATACTGCTTCTCATTCGCTTTTATCATATATTGCAGGCATAAACGCTTCTGTTGCAAAAAATATTGTTTTATATAGAGAAGAAAATGGACAGTTTAATGATAGAAAAACATTGCTTAAGGTTCCTAAATTAGGTAAAAAAGCATTTGAACAATGTGCAGGGTTCTTAAGAGTAAGAAATGGTAAAAATCCTCTGGATAATACATCAGTTCATCCAGAAAGCTATGAATATGCTATGGAATTATTAAAAAAATGTAACTTTGATATTTTAGACTTAAATACAGGAAAAACTTCAGATATAGAAATAAAAGTTAAAGATTTAGGATACGAAGCAATTTCAAATTCTATTGGAGTAGGAGTGCCTACACTTAGAGATATTGTTTCTGAATTAAAAAAACCAGGTAGAGATTTAAGAGATGAATTACCACCACCACTTTTAAGAAGTGGTGATATAATGGAAATTAAAGACTTGAAACCTGGAATGGAACTTATTGGAACAGTAAGGAATGTTATTGACTTTGGTGCTTTTGTTGATATTGGAGTACATGAAGATGGTTTGGTGCATATTTCTCAAATCTGTAATCGCTATATAAAACATCCTCTTGAAGCAGTTAAGGTTGGGGAGGTCGTAAAAGTAAAAGTCTTAGATGTGGATATAAATAGAAAAAGGATTGCGTTGACAATGAAAATTTAATAAAATACTTGACTTTTTACTGAAAATAGTGTAAAATATTATTGTATTTTAATTATTTAGATGATTTGGGCACGTTTATGAATTATCGTTTATTTTAAAATGATGATTCATAAACGTGCTTTTGTTTTATATAATTTATACGAAAATATTATTAGGAGGTACATATATATGTATTCAGGTACAATTAAATGGTTCAATTCAGAAAAAGGTTTCGGTTTTATAGCAAATGATAACGGTGGGGATGATATATTCGTTCATTTCACATCAATATCAAGTGGAGACAAGAGTCTTGAAATAGGACAAAAAGTTAGCTTTGATATAGAACGTGATGCTCGTTCAGGCAAAACAAAAGCTTCAAACGTTTCTTTAGTTTAATTTTAAAAATGTAAAAAAATCCGCTTCATAATAAATGAGGCGGATTTTTTATATATTAAGGGTTACTATTCAGCTACGAAAGGTAAAGTTTACTGGGGTTTTACAAAGGTTTCGACTTTGCAGAGTCGACCGATCTTTCCGATCCCCTGAATCTTCAGTAAAATATCTCTTCCTTATACAGATGGCTAAATAGTAACCTTAAGTTGAGGACATTGTGCAGTCATTCTAGATCTTCGCTAATTATACATATGGCTGAAATAGTAATTTTATGGTGCTTGGAAAGTCACTGTTTCACTATATTCTTTACGGTCGTTATAAACGTATGTTATACTACAGTAGTATGTTTGACCTGATACTAGTTTTGGAGATTTATTATAATCATCAGTCATATGATTTAAAGACCATTCACTTGTATCATATGAAGTAAAATAAGATAAATAACCATCAGCAGGATATTTTGGACTAGAATTATTGGTTGAAACAACAACTTTATAATAATTAAATCCATTTGATTGACTTTGACTTATTGGTGTCCAAGCAAAATTTATAGTTTGATTATCAACATTAACAGATAACTTTAAATTGTTCGTGTTATTTGTTACAGGTGGCTGCGTTATTTGAATACCAGGCATAGTATACCTTACTGAATTTGAAGAAACTTTACCATTTGAAAATACATATGTTACACTGAAGTAATAAGTTTTACCTGCAATTAACTCAGGAGATTTATTGTAACTGTCATTTGTACTTACTCTCCAACTAGTTGTATTTATATCTTCAAAATATGATAGGTAACCATCTTCAGGATATTGTGGATTTGGATTACTTTCCGAAGCAACAATCTTGTAATATTTAAAATCTGTATATTTTACACCATTAAAATAAGATGTACTACCATTTGTGCTATTCCATGAGAAATACAAGTTTTTATCATCTGAACTTACTGAAATTGAAGGGGAGAAAGTAGGTTCGTTTTTAGTGGGTTGAGTTTGTGTGGCTTGTGTTTGAGATTGAGTTTTTGGTATCATCATAGTTATGCTATTTGATGAAATAGAGCCATTGTCAAAAACATATGTAATAGCAAAATAATATGTTTTACCAGGAATAAGTTGAGGAGATTTATTGTAGTTATCTTCGTATGGATTGAAATTCCAGTTGGTAGAATTTATATCGGATGTATAATAAATATATCCGTCATTTGGATAAGAAGGGGAAGAGTTTGTTTCAGAAGCAACAATCTTATAATATTTAAAGTTAGTATAATTTATATTTGAATTTCTTACATTATTATTCATTGCTTTTGCCCAATTAAATGAAATTGTATTTCCGTTTATATTAGAAGAAATACTAGGATCTAAAATTGGATATTTTTCTTCTTGTTCTGATTTTGATTTTTCATCTTCTGAGATGGTGTTTATTTCTAGTGCGGATTTTTCGATTTTTAATTTACTTGAATTACTAGTAAAGCTTCCATTTTCAAATACATAAGTAATACTAAAGAAGTAAGAGTTGTTTATATTTAATTCTGGTTCTTTATTATACTCGTCAATAAAAGGATTGAAAGTCCATTCTGAAGTCTTATGATTGTCAACAAAATGAATATAACCGTTATCTGGGTATTTT
>JAEXNS010000216.1 GCA_023439605.1 Bacillota bacterium
TATCGCAAAATCCCTACGCTTCACTTCGTTCGCTACCCTAAAAGCTCTTAAAGCATAAGGATTTCGCTTTCTGCGGAAAGCGACCAAGGGCGTTGCCATTTGGAAACCTACGATTTTTTGAAAAAAATCGAGTAAAACTTTTATTTTTTTCTTAAGTTGACGACATTGGGCTACCTGAAAGCCCAGTTGACTCCGCAGAGTCTAAACTCCAAAACCCCAAACTTCACCTTTAGAGTTTGGATGTGGTAACACTACTCTGAACGTAATGCTTCCACTGCATCTTTTTTAGATGCCATTCTTGCAGGTATATGCCCTCCAAGTATGGTTAAAATTGTACTTATAATAACTAAGGCAACTGCATAACTTAGTTTTAGTCTAGCTACATTTTTCAATTCTGTCATGTTGTATATTATATTGTTAATAGGGAAAGTTCCGAGCCATGATATAACAACCCCCAAAACTCCAGAAAAAACACCTAATAAACAAGTTTCAGCATCAAAAACACGTGTAATATCTTTTTTTCTAGCACCTAAAGCTTTTAAAATACCAATTTCTTTTGTTCTCTCAAGTACAGATGTATATGTAATTATACATATCATTATAAGACTTACAACTAAAGATATTGCGGCAAATGCAATGAGAACCATAGTTATAGCGTCCATTATCCCTCCGGTCATACTTGATATTGAACTTGCCAAATCAGTAAATACTATTGTATCCTCTTTTGATTTATCAATGTTATACTCGTTTAAATAATCTAGCAATAAATCTTTTGCTTCAAAAGTGATAGGATATAACAAAATCATTATCGGAGTTTCATCTCCACCTAGGTAAGTTATAAAACTTTTTTTAGTATCTTCATCTATTTTAGACATGGTCATTACGTTATAATCAACTTTTGTTTGTTCCTTTACAATTTCCGAATTTAACGCATTTTCAATTACTTTTTCCATCAAGCTATCACTATAAACCACACCATTTGCTAAAACGCCGAAAGAAACATCTTCTTTTAAACGAACTATTCCAACTAATTTTAAAGTTGTACTGTTTTTAGAATTATACATTTTTTCATAGTCCGTATTTGGAATATAGTTTCCCATTTGTGTTTTTGAATAATAATCATCGTTTGAAACTAACTTTATCTCCCTACCTATTATCTCTTCAAACTTTAGTTTATCATCATTTTTAACATCAAAACCCAAGTTTTTAAAAACACTAAAGTTAACTCTGTTTTTACTATCTATAACCAAAATAAGATCCGTTTCATTTTCAGGATAATTTCCAGCCACAACTTCATAATTTTCCTCTAAGTAAGAAATGTTGTCTTTATCAAGTTGTTTAGGGTATGAATACATTCCGGAATTCTGCATATTATTCATTCCCATACTAGCTTGAGAACTGGTATCCATACCTATAGAAACAGGTATATATGCATCTTCCGTTTTACCTACTAAATTCATTCCCACTGTTCTCACATAACCAACGTTTGAACATATATTTGGATCAATGTTTTCTATATAATCCATATAGTCGGCTGTAAATATGTTTTTGTGAATCATATTGCTTTCCAATGGATCGTACAAATGAACTTCTTCTGTATCTACATTTTGTTTTTTACCAGTCATTCTGTCACGCATTCTAGTTCTAGACTCTTCCATTGTTTCTTCATCTATATTCATGGCAATTTGAGATATAGTTATAGGCATATTTGAAAGTGCCTTTTTTTGATAATCATCAATCTGTATTTTAAATCCGGTTGATAATGAGAGTATCAATGCAATTCCTATAATACCTATACTAGAAGCAAAAGCAGTTAAAAAAGTTCTGCCTTTTTTTGTTTTTATATTATTAAAACTTATACTCAAAGCAGTCAAAAAACTCATACTGGTTTTCTTTAGTTGGAAATCACCTTTTTTCGGTTTTTCAATATGAGGATGGGTATCACTAATTATTTGTCCATCTTTAAATTCGACAATTCTATCCGCATATTTTTTTGCTATTTCTGGGTTGTGCGTTACCATGATAACAAGTTTATCTTTTGCAACTTCTTTTATCAAATCCATTATCTGCATACTAGTAGTAGTGTCTAAAGCACCAGTAGGCTCATCACAAAGCAAAATTTCAGGGTTGTTTGCTAAGGCTCTTGCTATTGCAACTCTCTGCATTTGTCCACCGGAAAGTTGGTTTGGGTTTTTGTGCAAATGTTCTTTTAAACCAACCTGTTCAAGTACTTCTAAAGCCCTTTTATGCTTCTCTGATTTTGATACTCCACTAAGTGTCATTCCAAGTTCAACGTTTGCTACTATGCTTAAATGTGTTATTAAATTATAACTTTGAAAAACAAATCCTATTGAATTGTTTCTGTAAGCATCCCAATCCTTATCTTTAAAATCCTTGGTCATCTTCCCTTTTATAACCAAGTCCCCCGAATCATATCTATCCAGTCCGCCTATAATATTTAAGCAAGTTGTTTTTCCTGAACCACTTGTTCCTAAAATAGCAACAAACTCTTTTTTTCTAAACGCTACACTTACATCGTCTAGGGCCTTTGTTTCTACTTCTCCTATTTTATAAATCTTTTTTATATTTTTTAATTCTAACATATAAACTTCCGTTACTGAAAACTTATAAAAAGTTATAAACCCTTATGTTTCATTCCTTTTTCATAGAGTATGCTTTTGAAATGATTGCTCAAATCTACTAACAAGTTCTTGTACTCTCCAAAGGCGTTAATTCCCGAATAACGTTTCGGTACATATTAACCACACTTGTTTTTGCTATGCAGTTAATTCTTTGTATCGCATTAGATTAACACTTGCTTGATAATCTCTATCTATTGTATTGCCACATTCAGAGCATACATAAGTTCTATCAGATAGTTTCAAATCTTTTTTGACATTGCCACAGCAAGAACATAGTTTACTTGATGGGTAAAATCTATCAGCCACTACAAATTCAATGTTGTTCCAGTTACATTTATACTCAATCTGTCTATAAAATTCATAGAAACATTGCTCTTGTACAGCTTTAGCTAAGTGTCTATTCTTCATCATACCACTTACATTCAAATCTTCTAATACAATAAACTTTGGTTTTCGGATTACTATTTCAGAAGTTACTTGATGAAAATAATTATGACGAATATCTGTTAATCGGTGATTTAACTTTAAAAGTACTTTTTCACTTTTTATAATATTGCTTGTTTTGCAGTAACTACCACCTTTCTTATTTTTAAGGTATTTTCTTGATACCTTGCGTTGCAATCTACGCTTTTTCTTCTTTAATTTCTTAACTTTTTTAGACTTATTGATATTTTTATAGGTAGATTTATCTGAACATATTGCAAGGTCTTTTATTCCTATATCAATACCTATTCCATCATTCATAGGCTGTTCAAATATTTCTCCATATTCAATACCAACTGAAATCCACCAATTCAAGCCATCAAATGTTACTCTTGGATTAGAATACCTACAATTAAGAGGTATTCTATTTTGTTCTGAAAGTCTTATCCAGTTAGCTTTTGCACGATTTTTTCTTGTACTGTCTGCTATTTTTTCAAGCTTAACGTGCGTTTCTGTAAATTGTATTTTTGATGTATCTACATAAAAACTTGGTCTTGACTTCCTTTTGCTTTTAAATTTAGGGTATTTTGATAAACCCTTAAAAAACTTCTTATAGGCATCACAAGCATCTTTTACAGCTTGTTTAGCTGTATTGTTACTATAATTACTAAGCCATTTCAACTTATCCGTTGATTTTAATGAAGTAAGCACTTTTCTTAAATCATTATCAGACATAAAGTCATTGCCTATTTCATAGTTAATTTGCTGATAGTTTAAAGCCCAGTTATATATAAATCTTGATACACCTGCATTTGCCAATAATTTTGACTTTTGCTTATTATTAGGGCAGAGCATTACTTTTACTGTTCTAATCATTTTCAGTAAGCTCCTTTACCATTTTTTTAGCTTTATTTGCCCTTTCGCCTTGCAATTTACAACTAAATACAGTTACTATCTGTACTAAATCCTCTACAAGTTCTTCTTGTTCGGTTTTTTCAGTTGTATCCACTATTTCGATTTCACAAGAATACAAATCAGCTATATATTCTATAAGCTCATAGCCAAACCGTGTTAATCTGTCTTTGTATAAAACTACAACCTTGCTTATACTACGATTAGCCATTCCTTTTATAAGTTCTTGCAATCCTTTTCGCTTATAGTTAATCCCAGAACCTATATCAGAAATTATTTCAAATGGCTTGCCTTGTGCTAATAAATATGTTTGCATATTTTGTATTTGCCTTTCAAGGTCATCTTTCTGTTTTGGAGAACTCACCCTACAATA
>JAEXNS010000079.1 GCA_023439605.1 Bacillota bacterium
GGCTCAGACCCTGCAGCTGTTGTTTTTGATGCTATTTCAGCTGCAAAAGCAAGAAATAGTGATGTGCTAATTGTAGATACTGCAGGAAGATTACATAATAAGAAAAACTTGATGGCTGAATTGGCGAAAATAATCAGAATCATAACACAGCAATCTGAAAATTCTTCAAAAGAAATTCTACTTGTCTTAGATGCAACTACAGGACAAAATGCAGTAAATCAAGCCAGATTATTTAAAGAAGTTGCAGAAATAACAGGTATTGTACTTACAAAGTTAGATGGTACAGCTAAAGGCGGCATAGTAATATCAATAAAAAACGAACTAGATATTCCTGTTAAGCTAGTTGGGCTAGGTGAAAAAATAGATGATTTACAAGATTTTAGCAGTAAGGATTTTGTAAATGCATTATTTGGTGATAGTTTAACTAAGGAAGCAAATGAAAAAGTTGCAGATTATCAAGATGAAGTTATTGAAGAAGTTGCAGCTAATGAAAATGAAGAAGGTTTTCATTTAAATGAGTATGATGATTTAGAAGAAAAACAAGAATTAAGTGACAGTTTTGAAGAAAAAGTTGTTGATGTAGTTAAACAAGAAATTGATGAATCAGTTGATAATGTTGTAGAAGTTAACAAATTTGATATTTATGACGAAATTGAGTTACCAGAAAACGAAATAATTAATGAAGTTTTTGAAGAAAGTTTAGATGAAGAAGAACAAGTAGAAGAGGATGAATTAGAAGAAAAAGAAACTGAAAACGTTAAAAAGAAAAAATTTGGTTTCGGTTGGTTTAAAAAGAAGAAAAAATAATAGTAAATTTAGGTGATTTAATGAAGTTAGTACTTGCATCAAACAATAAAAATAAATTAGATGAAATAATAAAAATAATGCAACCTTTAGGATATGAAGTAATATCACAGTCAGAAGCTGGAATAGATATTGATGTTGAAGAAATAGGTGTTACATTTGAGGAAAATGCTTTATTAAAAGCAAGAGAAATTTACAAAATATTAAAATTGCCTGTTATTGCAGATGATAGTGGATTAGAAGTTGATTATTTAAATGGAAAACCAGGCGTATACTCACATAGATATGCGGGAGAAAATGCAAATGATAGGGATAGATGTGAAAAAATATTATCAGAATTAGCAGGTGTACATGAAGAAAATAGGATTGCTAGATTTGTGGCTGTTATAGTTTTTATAGATTCAAATGGTGAAGAATATGTAGCCAAAGGGACATGTGAGGGTAAAATTGCTTATGAAATGATAGGTGAAAATGGTTTTGGTTATGATCCGATTTTTATTTATAATAAAAAGTCATTTGCTGAAATTTCACAAGTTGAAAAAAATAAAGTTAGTCATCGTTCAAGCGCATTAAAAAATTTAATAAATATTTTGAGGAGTTAATTTATGTTAACAAGTAAGCAAAGAGCAAAATTAAGAGGAATGGCAAGTACTATGGATACTATTTTTCAATTAGGAAAGGGTGGAATACAAGAAAATTTTATTATCCAAATAAATGATGCACTTAGAGTTAGGGAATTAATAAAAATAAAGGTTTTAGAGAATTCTGGATATGATGTCAAATCAGCTGCAATTGAAATTGCTGAAAAAACAGATTCAGAAGTAGTTAACGTTATAGGATCAAAAATTGTACTTTACAAACGAAATAAAAAAGATCCTGTAATAGAAATATAGGTGTTATTATGTCTAGATTAGGACTTTTAGGTGGAAGTTTTAATCCTATTCACAATGGTCACATATATCTTGCAAGTACAGTAAAAAAGGAATTGAATTTAGATAAAATTTTAATTATTCCTTCAAACATTACTCCAAATAAAAATTGTAAAGATTTTGTTCCAAGTGAAGATCGTCTAAATATGTGCAAATTATCAATTGAAGAAAAAACAGATTTTGAAGTTTTAGATTATGAAATAAATAAAGAACAAATAAGCTATACAATTTTAACCATAGAGTACTTAAGAAAAAAATATAGGTTAGATGAATTTTATTTGATAATAGGCAGTGATATGTTTTTATCTTTTGATAAATGGTATAGGTATAAAGATATCTTAAAGGAAGTAATATTAGTTTTTATGCTTAGAAGTGATGAGGATATTAATAAAATTAACGATCAAATCAATAAATTGAGCAAATATGGGGCAATAAGATTTATAGAAATTCAACCATATATTGTTTCTTCAACGGAAATTCGTGAAAAAATAAAAAAATGCGAAAATTTTTCTTGCTATTTACCTGAAAAAGTTGTACAATATATAAGATTGAAAAAATTATATCAATAAAATTTTAATGCAAATAAATGTGGTGTATAAATTGTTAAATGTTGAAGAGATTAAGACTTTATTAAAGAATAGATTATCAAAAAAAAGGTTTATTCATTCTTTAAACGTTGCTGATGAATGCGTAAAGTTAGCAGCTGTTTATAAAGAGGATATTTCAAAAGCTTATTTGGCGGGGCTTATACATGATATATGTAAGGAAATGCCTGGTGATGAAATGTATGAATTGGTTATAAAAAGTAATCTTGCAGTGGATAAATGTGAACTTTTATCCAAATCTTTATGGCACGCAATAGCTGGAGCTTATTTTATAAAAGAAAATTTAGAAATAAATGATTTTGATGTAATAAATGCAGTTAGATTTCACACAGTAGGCAGGGCTTCTATGTCTAGGCTAGAAGAAATATTTTATTTAGGAGATTTGATTTCCATGGATAGGACATATAAAGATGTTACTAAATTAAGAAAATATGCTTATTGTGATATTGATAAAGCTATTTTTATGGCACTTTGTTTTTCAATTACAGATGTAATTAAGAGTGAACTTTTTATACCAGTTTCATCTATAGAGGCATATAATAAATATGCAACACTAGTTAAAAGAAAAGAAAGAGAGAGAATTTAGTATGGCAACAAAAAAAAGATATAGAAAAATGACTAAGGGAGAAAGATTTATAGTCGTTTTAGTTACTATTTTAGCATTATTATTAAGTTACATGCTTATAAAACCTATTCTGCAGACGTGGAAACCTTTTAGTTCAGCACAGAGTGTACTTAATGCTGATAATAGCTATTATGCAATGCAGGAGGATGTAAAGGAAGAAGACTTACAACATGGATTAGAATTAGAGCAAATTATACAAGGTCAATATACAATTTTATGTTTGGGTATGGACGAAGAGGGTTTAAATACAGATGTAATGATGCTTGCTTTATTTGATCTAGCAGGAGGTAAGTTAAATATACTTCAATTGCCAAGAGATACATATGTTGCCGGATACACAAATTCTGAAACAGGTAAGTTAAACAGTGTATATTCTCAAGGTACATTGGGTTATGATTCTATAAATAATGTGGTTGAAACTGTAAAAAACATGTTTGGCATACCAATAGATAGTTTTATGGCAATTAACTGTAATGATATTCCGCCAGTTGTGGATGCAATGGGTGGAATACCAATAAATGTACCTGAACAAATCATTTATGAAGCTGAT
Source organism: Bacillota bacterium (assembly GCA_023439605.1). Taxonomy (GTDB): domain Bacteria; phylum Bacillota; class Clostridia; order Oscillospirales; family Ruminococcaceae; genus JAEXNS01. Next base: position 3,514 of record JAEXNS010000079.1, read on the forward strand.
AAGGTAATTGAGGCAGGAGAGCAAGTTATAAATGGTCAGCAGTCAGAATGGTTTGTTAGATTTAGACATGATTATTTACAAGGTGATATAGGTAGAATGAAGGCACAGAGAATGTTTTTAGCTGCTGCTATGCAAAAAGTTAAGAACTTAGGAACTACAAAGGTAATGAAACTATTTCCTACTTTTCAAAAGTATTTAATTTCTGATTTGGAATTAGGCGAAATTGGTAAACTATCTGATTTTGCACAAACAGTAACTATGGATAATGTCACTGTGAGAATGTTACCTGGTGAAGATGTGGATCCTGCAAATTTCAATGGGTATTCTGTGTGGAGTATTCATTTAGAAGAAACAGTAAATACATTAAATACTTATTTTAGACCATATCAAGAATATAAGTATGCAGAAGATTTAGATTTAGTTGAATTGCAAAATACTCATGATTATTATGATAATGATCAAAATTCATTTGATGAAATTTTATCTGGAAATATGGAGTCAATACCTAGAAATCCGGAACAATAATAAAATAAAGAGGTGTTTTAATGAATAAAGATGAAAGAATAAAAACAATTGTAAAAGCTTTATACAATAAAAAAGCAGAAGATATAAAGGTTATTGAAATTACAGACTTGACAATTATAGCAGATCATTTTATCATTGCAAATGGTAACAGCACAACACAAACAAGAGCACTTGCAGATGAAGTTGATTTTAGAATGTCACAATTAGGAATTAATCCAACTAGAACAGAAGGATATAATGGGTCAAATTGGATTGTGCTAGACTATTCAGATATAGTTGTTCATGTATTTTACAAAGAAACAAGAGAATTTTATCAATTAGAAAGATTATGGGCAGATGGTAAAATGATTGATATCACAGAATATTGTGAATAAATATAAAACAAAACTTATAGTGCGAAGGGATATTAGTAATGAATATATATGATTTTTCAGCCATTGAAAGCAAATGGCAAAAGTTTTGGGATGAAAATAACACTTTTAAAGCAAACAATGATTATTCAAAACCTAAATTCTATGCCTTAGTTGAATTTCCATATCCATCTGGACAGGGGCTGCATATAGGACATCCACGTCCATATACAGCTATGGATATTGTTTCAAGAAAAAGACGTCTAGAAGGATATAATGTTCTTTTCCCAATGGGATGGGATGCTTTTGGACTTCCAACTGAAAATTTTGCAATAAAAAATAAAATTCATCCAGCAATAGTTACAGAAAATAATATAAAAAGATTTAAAAATCAATTAAAGGAACTCGGTCTTTCTTTTGATTGGGATAGAGAAGTTAATACTACTGATAAGGACTATTATAAATGGACTCAATGGATATTTTTGCAAATGTTTAAAAAAGGGCTTGCTTATAAAAAGGAAATGGCAGTAAACTGGTGTACTTCTTGTAAGGTGGTTTTAGCAAATGAAGAAGTAGTTAATGGAGTTTGCGAACGATGTGATGGAGAAGTAGTAAGAAAAGTTAAATCTCAATGGATGTTAAAAATAACAGAATATGCCGAAAGATTATTAGATGATTTGTCAGAAGTGAATTATTTAGATAAAATAAAAGCCACACAAGTAAATTGGATTGGTCGTTCTACTGGTGCAGAAGTTGACTTTGAAACATCTGAAGGAGATATACTAAAAATTTATACTACAAGACCAGATACATTATTTGGTGCAACTTATATGGTTATTTCGCCAGAACACCCTATTCTAGAAAAATGGGCAAATAGTATTTCAAATTTTGATGAAATAAAAGAATATCAATATAAAGCATCGAAAAAATCGGATTTTGAAAGAACAGAAATAGTCAAAGAGAAAACTGGTGTAAAAATAAATGGTGTAAAAGCTGTTAATCCAGTTAACAATAAGAAAATACCTATATTTATTTCAGATTATGTTTTAATGACGTATGGTACAGGTGCTATTATGGCGGTTCCTGGGCATGATACAAGAGACTATGAGTTTGCAAAAGTGTTTGACTTACCTATAGTAGAAGTTGTAAAGGGTGGAAATATTGAAAAAGAAGCTTTTACAGACTGTGCAACTGGTATTATGGTGAATAGTGGTTTTCTTGATGATTTATCTGTTGAGGAAGCAAAAGTAAAAATTAAAGAATGGCTTGAAGAAAATAAAAAAGGAACATCTAAAGTAAATTATAAATTACGTGACTGGGTATTTTCCAGACAAAGGTATTGGGGAGAACCTATACCTATAGTTCATTGTAAAAAATGTGGTTATGTTGCTTTACCAGAAAGCGAACTTCCACTTACTTTACCAGAAGTAGATAGTTACATGCCTACAGACAATGGAGAAAGCCCATTATCTACATTAGAAAGCTTTATTAATACTACTTGTCCTACATGTAAAGGTCCAGCAAAAAGGGAAACAGATACAATGCCACAATGGGCAGGCTCGTCATGGTATTTCTTACGTTATTGTGACAATAAAAATAATGATATGATTGCTTCAAAAGAGGCTTTAGATTATTGGATGCCTGTAGACTGGTATAATGGTGGAATGGAACATACAACTTTACATTTATTATATTCGAGATTTTGGCATAAATTTTTATATGATATAAACGTAACAAGTCAAAAAGAGCCTTATTTACGTCGTACTAGCCATGGATTTATATTAGGGGAAAATGGCGAAAAGATGTCTAAATCAAGAGGGAATGTGGTTAACCCAGATGAAGTTATTTCTGAATATGGTGCGGATACATTGAGACTGTTTGAAATGTTTATAGGCGATTTTGAGAAAACTGCTCCATGGAATAAAAATAGTATCAAGGGTTGTAAGAGATTTCTAGATAGAGTATGGAGTTTACAAGAAAATGTTATAGATGGGGATACTTATCGAAAAGAATTAAATACTGTTTTTCACAAAACAATAAAAAAAGTGTCTGAAGATATAGAAACTTTAAAATTTAATACAGCTATAGCTGCAATGATGACTTTATTAAATGAAATTCTTGAAGTAGGAAATATAAATAAAAAAGAATATTTGGATTTTTTAATTATGTTAAACCCTTTTGCACCACATATAACTGAAGAAATATACCAGAACTTACTATTAGAAGACTATTTAAACAAATGTGCATGGGTAAAATATGACGAGGCACAGTGTGTAGATGAAACAATTGAAATTGTTTTACAAATAAATTGAAAAGTTAAGTCTAAATTATTAATTTCAATAAATGCCGATAAAGAAGATGTAATTGATTTGGCATTAAAAAATGATAAAATATCAGAAAATTTAGATGGGAAAACCATAATAAAACAGGTATATGTACCAAATAAGTTAGTGAATTTTGTTGCAAAATAACAAATTTGAACTGTGGCGATTTTTTAGCTTGACAAAAAACTCGTAATTATGGTAAAATAAATTACAGGTTAAATAATTAATTTTTAAAATTATTTTAATAAAAGGTAGACTGACACTTATATTTAATAAATTTTTTATAAGTGATTTAGTATAAACCTCTGTCTTAGTGGCAAAGGGAGGGAATTTAGATGGCAGAAGTTCGTGTTGGAAAAAACGAATCTTTAGATTTGGCTCTTAAGCGTTTTAAGAGATCATGTGCAAAAGATGGCGTGATAGCTGAGGTTCGTAAAAGAGAACATTATGAAAAGCCTTCGGTTAAACGTAAGAAAAAATCTGAGGCAGCTCGTAAGCGTAAATTTTAATTAGGCTTTTTAATAAGGCGAATAAGAGGCGGGCATTTATTTGCTCGTCTTTTTATTTGATTTTATTTATGAGTAATAAATTGTATGATTAGAATTTATAATATTTTTAATTATAGGGAGATTACATATGCTATTCAAGTTTACTGTTGCTTTAAAGTCAGTTTGTGATATAAACATGAAACTATTAAAAAGACATAACATAAAAGCCTTAATTTTAGATTTAGATAATACTCTAACCACTCATGATAATCCAAAACCAACACATGGAGTTCTAGAATGGATTGCATTGATGAAAAAAAACAACATAAAGTTAATTATAGTTTCAAACAACGATTATGATAGAGTAAAGCCTTTTGCAGATTTACTTGGTATTGATTTTATTCCCAATGGTAAAAAACCTTTATCAAGAGGATTTGATGAGGCTCAAAAAAGAATGAATATTTCATTTTCTAAAATTGCAGTAGTTGGTGATCAAATTTTTACAGATATTTTAGGTGCAAACCTAAAAGGACTGACTTCTTTTTTTGTTTTTCCAATTGAAAATGAAAAAAAGTTTTTGTTTAAAATAAAAAGAGTTTTAGAAAAACCTTTTTTACCCAAGGATGTTTCTTCAATATATATGAAGAATGATAAAACAATATAATTACAAACTTTATATTGTTCCTAGTTTTATTTGTTTTTTCGTTTATATATTACTTTTTAATAAATAATTAAAATATAAGTGTTTTAGGAGAATAATTATATATGAAAATATTAACAATAAATGGCCCAAATTTAAATCTTTTAGGCGAAAGAGAACCTGGTGTTTATGGAACATGTAATTTACAACAATTAAATGATAAAATTTTTGAAAAATCAAAAACACTTAACATGCATTGTGATTTCTTTCAATCAAATCATGAGGGAGAGATAATCGATAAACTACATGATGCACGATTAAATTATGATGGCATAATACTAAATGCAGGTGCATTTACTCACTATAGCTATGCAATTAGAGATGCAATATCAGCTATTAAAATACCCTGTATAGAAGTGCATATTAGTAATGTATTTGCTAGAGAAAAATTTAGAGAGAATTCAGTTATTTCGGCTGTTTGCAAGGGCAGTATTTCGGGATTTGGAGAATATAGCTATATACTTGCTGTGGAAGGTTTAAAAAATATAATAAATAAAGTGAAGAATGATATAAAATGAATAATATAGAAAAATTAATTGAATTATTTCCAGAAAATATGCAATGTGCAATGATTACTTCAGAAGTAAATAGGAGATACTTTACTGGTATGAAGTCATCTTCGGGAACATTGATTTGTTTTAAAGAAAAATCATATTTTATTACGGATTTTCGTTATATTGAAAAAGCGAATAAATTTGTGAAAAATGCTGAGGTAATTGAGCAAAAAAATATTACTTTACAAATTGATTCGTTATTTAAAAAACATAAGATTAATAGAGTTTCTATAGAGGATGAATACATGACTGTTTCTCAACTAAATAGTTTGAAGATTTCATTTCCAAGTGTAGAATTTGACTTTTCAAATGTTTTAAGTAAAATAATAAGTGATTTAAGGACTATAAAATCAAAATTAGAAATAAATAAAATTTTAGAGGCACAAGCAATTGCTGAGGAAGCGTTTAAGAAAATTTTAGATTATATTTCGGTATCACGTTCAGAACGTGATATATCAAGAAAAATAGATAATATAATGTTAAAATTAGGGGCTGAATGCCCATCTTTTGATACAATTGTTTTATCCGGTACCAACTCATCAATGCCACATGGTGTTCCTTCAAATCAAAAAGTAGTAAAAAATTCTTTTGTTTTAATGGATTTTGGTGCTGTTGTTGATGGTTACCATAGTGACATGACTAGAACTGTATGTTTAGGGAAACCATCTGATGAAATGGAAAGAATATATAATCTTGTTTTACAAGCACAAGTAGAATGTATAAAAAAAGTTAAAGCAAATATTCCGTGTTGTGATATTGATAAACATGCACGAAATATTTTTGAAAAAAGTGGATACCGTGAATTTTTTGGACATTCATTAGGTCATGGTGTAGGTATAGAAATACATGAATCACCTTCCTTATCAGAAAAAAATTCTTCTTTGTTAAAAGAAAATATGATAGTAACAGTTGAACCTGGAATTTATTTGGCTAAAAAATTTGGTGTTAGAATTGAAGATTTTGTTCTTGTTACAGAAAACGGATGCAAAAATTTGACTAATTGTCCAAAAGAACTAATAAGTTTGTAAAATAATTTAATTTAGGAATTGCAAATATTTAAATTTTATTGTAAAATATAAAGAAGCAACTATTATGAAAATGCATTTAGTATGCGTAATTATTTGGAGGTACTTTTGTATGATTTCAGCAGGCGATTTTAGAAATGGTGTTACTTTTGAGATGGATGGCAACGTTGTTCAAATAATAGAATTTCAACACGTTAAGCCAGGTAAGGGAGCAGCTTTTGTAAGAACTAAATTTAGAAATGTCATTACTGGTGCTGTGGTAGAACGTTCATTTAACCCTACTGATAAATATCCAACTGCATTTGTAGAAAGAAAAGATATGCAATATCTTTATTCAGAAGATGATTTATATTATTTTATGGATACGGAATCTTATGAACAAATTCCTATTGATAAAAGTAAATTAGGAGTTAGTTTTTCTTTTGTAAAAGAAAATATGGAAGTTAAAGTATTATCTTATAAAGGAAATGTCTTTGGTGTTGAGCCACCATTCTTTGTAGAATTAGAAATAACTCAAACAGACCCAGGTTTCAAAGGTGATACAGCAACAAATGCGACTAAACCAGCTGTAGTAGAAACTGGAGCAGAGATTAGAGTTCCTTTGTTTATCGAAGAAGGCGATAAAGTTAGGATAGATACTAGAACCGGTGAATATATGGAGAGAGCATAAATATTTGCTCTACTAAATTAAGGAGGAAGCTATTATGAAGCTTACAGAAAAAATGTCGTATTTACAGGGTTTGATGGATGGTTTAGATCTTGACACAACCACAAAAGAAGGTAAAATATTAGTGCAAATGTCAGCTGTTATGCATGATATGGTTTCCTATATCGAAGATATGCAAGGACAAATTGATGAACTTTCTGAATTATGTGATATTTTAGATGAAGATTTAGGTTCCTTAGAAGAAGATGTTTATGATTTAGATTCTTGTGACTGTGAAGACGATGATGAATATGATGAAGAATTTGACGATGATGAATTATATGAAATTCAATGTCCAACATGTGGCGACTCAATATATCTTGATGATGGTATGTTAGAAGAAGGTTCAATGGAATGTCCAAATTGTGGTGAGAACTTAGAGTTCGATTTTGATCCAGATGAAATTGATTCTTTAGAATGCGAATGTGAAGAAGATTCAGAATAATTTCTAAAATTAAAACCAGTAAATATTTACTGGTTTTAATTT
>JAEXNS010000227.1 GCA_023439605.1 Bacillota bacterium
TTTGAAGCGAATTACAAAGGAGAGTTTAAAAAAATATTAGAAAAAAAGATGGGTATAGATTCTTTTTCTTGTTTTGCTGTAAACTCTTATGGTAATTTTTTTTGCATAAGTCAAAATCACGGAGAAAATAGCTGTTATTTAGAAGAATACAATGCAGATGGCGAAAACTTAAATTCAATTTCCTTAAACGAAAAAATATCAGAGATGAATAATGCCTACATCCCTTTTATTAAGTTTTCAAAAGAAGGTGATTTGTATTTATTTAAGCAAACAGTAGATGCCACAAACGAAACTGAATATTCAGAAATTTATATTTTAGATAGTAGTTTCAATTACAAAGGCAAAGTGGAAGACACTTTTATCAAAGGTATTCAAAATGTTATATCGTCAAAAGATGGAATATATATAGTTTCAAAAACAGAAGATAATATTTTTTTAATTGATAAATTAGACACCGTAACTAATCAAATAACTGAAAGTCATGAACTAGAAAATGTTGAAAGCATCTATAATGGTGACGAAAATTATGATTGTATGTATATAAAAGATAACAATCTATATGGATACATATTTGATACTATGGAAGAAGTTAAGATACGTAATATAGATTTCTTAGATTCATATATTTCTTTTATAGGGTTGAGTGGTGAAAACATCATTTATTCTTACAAAAAAAGCATGGCAATGAACAGCAAAACATGTTTCATTTTAAATGAAAATAATGAAATGATAAATAGTTTTGCGTTAAACTCAATTCAAGGCGGAAATATAAGCAATTACATGGTTAATGCGGATAGTACAATTTCTTATCTAGAATATTTTGATTCATATAGTGTGTATGTAAATACCGTTACAGAAAATGGTGAACTCCTTTCATCCATAAAGTTAAATGACATATCAAGTGATATGATAGGTATTGACGATATAAACAGAGATGAAAAAGATAATATAATACTCAGTATAAACATTAAGAGTATTAGTTCCGAAGAAAGTTCTACACAAGTGTGTGTGTTCGATCAAAAAGGTGAACTTTTATCTAAAATAGAAGATCCAACTATAAAAAAAGTAAACTCAATTATAAAATTAAAAAACAATGACATTTGTGTATTTTTTGAATCAGGAATCGGTCTTGCTCACGCAAAAGTGGATTTCGAATCAAACACAATAAATAAAAATTATAAAATTGAAGGTTTTATAACAAAGGATTATTTTAAAGTTGTTCAAGGCAATGGCATTTATGATTTTTTTATATCGGGATATGATGAATTATATGGTTATAATCTTGAAAATAAAAAGACAACAAGTATAGTAAACTATAGCGAATCGGATATAGATGGACAAATATCAGATTTCTCAGTTATAAATAATGACAACATACTTTTCAAAATATTTAAAACAGAATATTCTACAGAAAAAATACTCCAATACAAAAGAGTAGACGAAGAAACTTTAAAGAAAATTCAAAACAAAATAGAAATAACTATTAGCGGAAATGTGGGTATCAAGTATGATATAGCGGAATTTAATAAATCAAATGATAAGCATAAAGTAAAAATAATAGAAAATGATTATTTTGATAATCTAAATAATTATGATAACATAGATAAAATGTTATCATCTACAAGCATTCCAGATATTGTTTGTGTTACTCCAGAAATAAATATGAACAGATATATTGAAAAAAATTTATTTATCGACTTATATGAGTTTATAAACACAGATGACGAATTTAAAAAAGATGAATACATTAAAAATATATTTGAATTGTTTGAAAAAGAAAAAAAATTATATCAACTAACACCTATGGTGTCATTCTCCACAATCGTAGGAAGGTCTTCAGATGTTGGGAATGATTTAGGTTGGAATATTGACGAGTTCAAAAAATTTGAACAAAAATATTCAAACGAAACTATTTTTGGAGAAATTACAAAAGAAAATTTATTAGATAGTTTATTATCTCTATCTTTAAACTATTTTGTAAATTACGATAAGGGAGAATGTTATTTTGAAAAACCTGAATTTATTGAACTTATAGAAACAGTTAAACAATATGGCGTTGATGATATTGCTTATAGTGATTATAATGTTGATAATAAAGATTATACACAACAACTGTTATTTATTGAGAAAATATACAGATATGATTTGTTTCACTCTTTAGAAAAAGGTATTTTAGGCGAGGAATTAACTTTCAAGGGGTATCCTTCAGAATCTAAAAACCTCTCTGCAATGGATTATTATTTTTCTTTTTGTATATCAAAAAAATCAAATAAAAAACAAGAATCATGGGAATTTATAAAAACATTTTTTAATGAAGATTATCAATACAATATCCTTAAAGATATTAACTATATGCCAGTAAAAAAATCATCCCTAGAAAAAATGGAGGGTATTTGTAAAAACCCAAGAGAAAACCTTGATTGTTGGGATGTTATCCATGCTTCTATTTCAAATGAATTCCGAAATACAAATGGTGAGTTAATATTTATTGATTATATAGATGATGTAGGCATAGAAAAAATGAATAGTTTAATTGAAAATACAAAAAGTATTGTAAATAATGATTTTTACATTAACAAAATTATAAAAGAAGAATTACAAACATTTTATTCTGGTGATAAAACCGCAAAAGAAGTATCTAAGATTATTCAAAATAGAGTTTCAACTTATATTAATGAATAAAAAATAATCTTCGCTCATAAGTCGTTACTATTCAGCCATATGTATATGGCAGAGATGTTTTACCGAAGGTCCATGGCGACCGGAAAAGCCCGGTCTACTCCGCAGAGTCTAAACCCTTGCAAAACCGTAAACTTTACCTTTAGAGGCTGAAAAGTAACGGAACAATTTACTTTATGCCCAAATAGCATTCCTAACTTTTATATTTATAATAATTAAATCGGATTTGTTTATTTAATTAAACAAATACGATTTAAATTTATTTTATAATATACTAACTACATACATTTTCATTAGAATTAATTAATTTAATATATTTTATTAAATTATCAACTTAAAAAATAATAAAAACCTCAAAATTAATATAAATTTGCACTTGAAATGCGTATGTTAATGTGATATACTATAAATATATTAATTTTGATAATTAAATCTTAAGTTAAAATTTAATTTATTATTACAAGGAGGAAGATTAATGTTAAATAAAACATTAAAAAAAATTAGTTGTTCTATACTTGCTTTAGCAATTGCAGGTGCATATGTAACAGATATGCCAAAATTTTCGTCAGTAAATGCTTTAAGTAACAAGTATGAAATGGAGGATGCTGTTTTGGTAGGAACAGGTGGTTCCTCAGTAGTTCTTGATTCTTCAACCAGTGGTACAGGCTATGTATTTTTAAAAAATGCTAACGATACCATTACCTTTGATTGTGAAGTAGCTGAAACAGGAATGTACGAATTGATATTTGGATATTCTCAAAACTTTGACAAAAACGGTAAACTTCAAAATTTATATGTAAATGGACAAAATCAAGGCCAAGTTGGATTTGCCTATACAGAAAAAGATCAATTTATAGAAATGTCTTCCGGTGTTATAAAATTGAACAAAGGTACAAATACTATAAAAATAGAAAGTAGTTGGGGCTGGACCTTAATTGATTATGCTATAATTAAAAATGCAGCACTAGTTGAATTAAAAGGTTCAAATCAACTTTCAAATACAAAGTCTACTCCTGAAACACAGTCTTTAATGAATTATTTATCTTCTATATATGGTAAAAATATTTTATCAGGTCAACAAGAACTATACGGTCAAGCCGGCGAAAAAGAATTTGAATATATTTATAACACTACTGGAAAATATCCAGCTATACGCGGTTTCGACTATATGAATTATTCCCAAGCGGTAAACTGGGACGATGGAACAAATTCAAGAATAAAAAAATGGGTTAAAGAAAGAGACGGCGTAGCTACTTTATGCTGGCATTGGTTTGTACCTAAAGATATGAGCACATATACAGATACTACAAAATTAACATATGAAATGAGTTCTTTTTACAGTGACACTACAAGCTTTGATGCAAGCAAAGCTGTTATCCCAGGTACTGCCGAAAATAAATTTATCATGAAAGACATCTCAATGATAGCAGATGATTTATTGGCTTTACAAGCAGAAGGAATTCCTGTTCTATGGCGTCCTTTACATGAAGCTGAAGGTAGTAGCAATACAGATGGTTCTGGTGCATGGTTCTGGTGGGGTGCTGCTGGTGCAGAAACATACGTTAAATTATGGAGATTATTATATGATACATTAACAAAAGAATATGGAATAAATAATTTAATTTGGGTATTTAACGCATATGACTATAGTACTTCTTCTGCATGGTATCCTGGAGATGACTATGTTGATATAGTAGGTTATGATAAATATAATGCAAAAAACTGGACTACTGGCACAGTAGCACCAAATGAAAGTGCGTTAACAAGTACTTTCTATAACCTAGTTAATTATACAAACGGAAGCAAAATGGTTGCTATGACTGAAAATGATACTATACCATCAACAGAAAATCTAACAGTTGAAAAAGCTGGTTGGCTATGGTTCTGCCCTTGGTATGATTATTTCATTACAGATTCATCCTACAATAATCCTACAACATTAAAATCCATATATACAAGTGACTATTGCTTAACATTAGACGAACTTCCAGCGAACTTATATTCATTTGAAGCAGGTGAAACAGCTGTAACAACAAAACCAACCACAACAGTTACAACTAAACCAACTACAACTACCACAACAACTTCTACATCTATTCCAAGTGGCGATTTTAGTTTTTCAAAAACAAAGGATGTAAAAGCTGGTGTTTTAGAATTAACAGTGAAAGTTCCAGAATATGATACAGCAGACATGTTTATAAATCCTTATTATCAAGATGGCGTGGATTGGTCTTGGAATGCAGCTTCTTTGTATGCGGGACTTGATGGCAGTAAGACAATAACTGTAACTTGGGATATGTCAGATATAGAAGCGGCAGACGAAACAACAGTGGGCAAAATAGGATTTCAACTTGGAAACTGTATTTCTGAAGGAGAAGCTTTTGACGTTGAAGTAGTAAAAGCTTCAATAAAAATTGGCTCTAAAGAATATTCCTTAGTTGATTTAGTAGGCACACACTCAGTTTCTGCAAGAGATGATGGTTATGGAAATGTAGCTTCAATAGAAATCATGGCTTCCTCAGGAAAGTTTAAAACAGCTATTGTTGAAACAGAAACTACTACTACTATATCTTCAACAACTTCTACAGTTACAGAAGTTTTATATGGAGATATTAACTCTGACGGGAAAATAGATAATGCCGATTTAGTAAGTTTAAGTCAACATTTAATTGGAGAAGCAGTTTTAGAAGGAAAAGCATTGACTGCTGCAGATGTTGCTTTAAGTGGTGTTGTGGATATTGCAGATTTAGCCTTATTAAAACAACACATAATGGGAGATAAAGTTAAACTAGGATAATTACTAATAAGATAGACTCTCACACAATAAAAGACTAACGTTAATGCTTAACCATTAACGTTAGTCTTTTATATTTTTATATTTCTTTAGTTTTAAACTTACTTACAATGTTATTTGTTATATTCGCTTGTTTACTTAATTCTTCACTAGCTGATGCACTTTCCTCTGCTGTAGCAGAGGTTTTTTGAACACTTTCAGACATACTTTCAATACCTAGTGTTATTTGAGAAATAGACGATGTTTGTAAATTTGTAGATTTGGCTATTTCAGACATAAATTCATTTACCTTTACGAAAATATCAGTTATAGTGTTTATTGCATCTGAAGTCTTTTTCGCATTTTCGGTGCCTTCTCTTATATTTAAAATAGAAGATTCTATTAAGTTTGTTGTTTCCTTTGCCGCATTTGCACTTTTGGCTGCTAGATTTCTTACTTCGTCCGCAACTACTGCAAACCCTTTTCCTGCCGCACCTGCTCTTGCTGCCTCTACCGCTGCATTTAACGCTAGTATATTTGTTTGGAACGCTATATCGTCAATTACTTTTATGATTTTTGAAATTTCTGATGATGATTTATCTATATCATTCATTGCTACCATCATTTCTTGCATTCTTTCATTTCCTATAGTTACTTGTTCGTCTGCACTCTTGGTCAAGCTATCAGCCTTATTAACTATATCTTCATTGTCTTTTGCTGCTGCCAATACTTCATTTAGTGTAGCGGATAATTCTTCTATTGTTGCTGCTTCATTTGAAGCATTTTCGGAAAGCAGAGATGAACTTAAAGCTAGTTGAGAAGAACTTTCCTTTGTTTCATATATGGATTTTCCAACTTGATTAAATATAATATTTAAAGATTCTAATATATAGTCTAGACTTTCTTTTATTTTAACAAAACTGCCTTCATATTCTACATTTGACTCAATATCTAAATTGCCTTCAGAAATATTGTTTAAAACATAATCTATATCACCTATATATGATTTTAAATTCAATACTGTTAAATCTAAAGCTTCTGAAAGTATCTGGCATTCGTCCTTTGTAGTTACTTTTGGAACAGGTGAATCCAAGTCTCCTTTAGCAAGTATGTTCAATCTTTCAGTTACCTTAACCAATGGATTGGAAATTTTATTACTTATAATTAAAGCGATAACAAAAGCCACTATATTTAAAATAAATGTTACCAAAACACAAACCATAAGTAAGTTGTAATAATCATCAACTATATTTTCATATGGTTGAGTTATAACTATATTCCAACCATCTGTATTTGGTAATGCCGAATATGCCGCTAGATATCTTTTGCCCTCAAAATTATACACTTCACTTCCATATTCTCCTTTTAATGCGTTTTCAGTCATTTTAGCAACTTCTTTATATTTTTCATCTTCTTTTGCTAAATCAACTAAATACAAAAACGACGCGACTGTATCATTATCTTTATGTGCTATTATAACTCCATGTTTGTCTATAATATAACCCGAACCACCTTCTCCATAGTACAATTTTTCTACTATACTATTTAGGTACTCCATTTTTACACCACCATAAACTATACCATTGAACCCTTCAACATTTATTTTGGCTCCTGCCATTAAAATAACTGAACTGTCCGTTCTTCTTACAACTGGACTAGAAATATACGGCGTCCCTTTCATTGCTTGAATAAAATACTCTCTATCGTGTATGTCAGTATTATTATATGTTAACCCATTTTCATCAGAAACCGAAAAGTCATTAAATATCGAATTTTCAGCATATAAGTCTAGACGTGCACGTCTTTCTTCAATAGTTATATTGGGATCAAAAACATAACTACTGTTTGTGATATCTATTATATCATCAAACATATAATCAATAGCTACCCCTATATATTCGCCATATGACTTTACAGTAGAGTAGCTCATTTCATCTGCATCTTTATTCAACACAGAATAGAGCATAATTGTTGAAATTGTAGTTAATAGAACAGTTGATATTAACGTACTAAAAATCATAGCCCTTATCAATTTTCCTTTTATAGTTTTCATAAAACAAGCCCTCCTATATTTTAAAATATACTTTCCCAAACAATACATAAAATATATATCGTATTAAATATAATATATTCAACTAAAAATAGTATACAAAAATTATATTTTTATTTATTTCGCCATAAACAAAAAATATAGTGGTTTAATTAAGTTTAAACCACTATACTTAAAATAAAGATATTTTGCCAAAGATCCAGGGCGACTGGAAAGCCTGGTTGACTCCGCAGAGTCGAAACTTTTTTTAACCTGCTTTGCAGGTTTAGGGATTTTCTATCGCAAAATCCCTACGCTTCACTTCGTTCGCTACCCTAAAAGCTCTTAAAGCATAAG
>JAEXNS010000111.1 GCA_023439605.1 Bacillota bacterium
ATGAAATGGTAGGTATTGTGGATGCTAAAGCTTTTAGGACAAGTCAACTTCAAAGATTTGGATACGTAACATTAAAGGCAAAAAGCGACAACTTACTATGTAAAAAAGATGAAGAAATTTTGGCTCATGAATTTCATTATTGGGATAGTACAAAATGTGGTGATGGATTTGATGTTGTAAAAGCAGGAAATGGTAAAATGTATGAATGTGCTATTATTAATCATAATATGTATGCATCATTTCCTCATTTGTACTTTTATGCAAACACAAGAATATGTTATAATTTTGTAAGTAAATGTGATTTATACAGAGAAAATAGGGGTTAAGTTAAAAAATATTTTCAATAAAATAATTTTAAATATTTTTTTATTTTATTTGTAGCTTTTTATTTTGTTCATTAGTTTTAAGGGTATAACTAGTTATTAAAAAATTTTATAAAACAATTTGGAGGGATATGTATGAAAGTTCAAAATAAAATAATTTCAATTATGACTTTATTAATGGTTTCAGCATCTTTTTTTGGGAGTAAGTGCTGAAAGTATGTCAGAAGATTTAATTGTAAATAATCGTTTACCATATGAGAATGTTGCACAAGAAACGCAAATTCTATATGAAGCAACCAGTGAGCCATTAACAACAATGGTAACAAATCAAGAAAATACTATTGGGCCAGATGGAGAAATTCAAAATTTTGAGCAAATTAAAGAGGAAATAGATGGGGATGTGTATGTATATTATAAATTTGATGATTTTATTCAAATTTTATATTTCCATACAAACAATCAGATTGTAAATATACCAAATGAAATAAGAGGCTTGCCTGTAAAATATGTTAATTTAACTAATAATATCATTCCATATTTACAAGAAGTTAATATCCCTAAAAATGTAATTGGAATTGAGATTTATAATCGTGAATTAAAAGAATTAAAATCAATAAATGTAGATGCTGAAAATGAAAGCTATACATCTATAGATGGAGTTTTATATACAAAAGATGTAAAAACACTACTTTGTTATCCACAAGGGAAAACAAATGATGAATTTATAATACCAAATACAGTAGAAAGTATAGCGGACTATTCTTTTAATTATTCTTTAGTAAAGAAGTTGACCATTCCAGATAAAGTAGTTGATTTGCTGTTTTTTTCAACAAACTATTTTCCTTACTTAGAAGAAATAAATGTAAGTAATCAACATGAATTTTTCTCAAGTGAAAATGGAGTACTATTTAATAAAGATAAAAGCATATTGTTTTATTATCCTGTAAATGGTGCAGATGTTTATGAAGTCCCCAACAGTGTAGAGGAAATAATGGATTATGCTTTTGCATATAATTCAAGATTGAAAAATGTCACAGTTCCAAGTTCTTTAAAGCGTATAGGTAATTATGCATTTTATAATTGTGCAGGTCTAAGCAAGTTAGAACTTACTTCAGATACAATAATAGGATATAATGCTTTTGAGGGCTCGCCAGAAAATTTAATATATAATACAGGAGATTTGAAGTATTTATATAGAAAAGCTGAAATAAATGGTAGTACTTTTTATTATCAAAATTTTGACGCAAATAATATAAGTGTTGAATTTATAGTAACAACAGAAGATACACTTGAAATTCCAAGTGAAATTAATGGTGGAGTTGTTAGAGTTGTAAATTTATCAAATTCTTTTGAAAATGTAGAGTTAGAAAAATTAAATTTAAACACTTTGATTTTACCTAAAACTTTAGAAAAAATTTCATTGAGTTCTGAAAACTTAAATGTTAAGGAAATAGTAATATCAAACGAAAGTGAAAATTATTCCACAGAAAACGGAGTGTTGTATGATAAGACAAAAGAAAATTTAGTATACTACCCAAATCAAAAACAGGACATAAGATTTATTATGCCAAATACAGTAAAATATATTTGGTGGGATGCTCTATACAATGATTATTTAACTAAAATTGTTTTGTCGGATAATCTTGAGTATAAAGAAGTAAATGACAATTTTAACAATTTGGGTAATTTATCAGAAGTGCTAACTGGTGAGGACAGCTTGTACTATACTACAGAAAATGGAATTGTTTATGACAAACAAAAAGTTGAATTAATAAAAGCACCTTTAAAATGTACAAATAATATCGTAATTCCAGAAGGCGTTAAATCAATAAGAGCAGGTGCTTTTGTAGGAAATAAATCAATAAATACTATTTTATTACCATCTAGTTTGGAAAGTATAGGAGAATATGCTTTTGCTTATTGTGAAAATCTTGAAAGACTTGATATAGGCGTAGATGTTAAAATAGGATATAATGCTTTTGAAGGTTGTCCAAAAAATGTTGAATATTATATTGATCCAGGTGAAATAATTGTTGACCCAGTAGATCCTATAGATCCTGAAATCCCAATAGACCCCATATATCCCGAAATACCAGTAGATCCTCCAGTTGAACAATTTAAAACTTTGGTGGGTAACGATGTTTTCTATTATAATAAAGTTAGTGACGAAATGGTTGAAATAGTTAATATATATAGTGAAGATGAAATAGTAGATATTCCAGAAAAAATAGATGGCTATAATGTTTCTTCTATTATGGCAAAGCAAAGACCTTATTTTGAAAATTGTACGGTATTAAATATTAATTCAAATACATGCAATATTGACTCAAACATTAAATATTGGTGGAAAAATTTAAAAGCGATAAATGTTTCTAGTTCAAACGAAATTTATTCTAGTGTAGATGGTGTATTATATAATAAGGAAAAAACAGAACTTATTATTTATCCTGCTGGTAAAGAAGAAAAAGAATATATCGTAGAAAATACTGTAAAAAGAATTGCGGATGGAGCATTTGCAAATGCTGAAAATCTTGTAAATGTTAAATTAAATGATGATTTAGAGTATATAGGAGCATATTCTTTTGCTAACTGCTATAATTTATCTACTTTAAATTTACCTTTGAAATTAAATAAAATATATAGTTATAGTTTCCAAAATTGCTATAACTTAAACAACTTATCTATACATGAGAACATTACAGAAGTTGAGTCTGGTGCTTTTTGGGGATGTAGTAATTTGTCAAATGTAAATATAAATGAAGATACAAAAGTTGAATATACTGCATTCCAAAAGACAAATGTAGATATTTCTATTTTAAACAGAAGTGAAATTCCTTTAGGTTATGCAGATATAGACGGATCTGAAAAAGATAATACACTTATATATGGTGATATAAATCTTGACGGAAATGTAGACAACTTAGATTTAGTAGTACTCTGTAGGTATTTGGTTAAGGAAATTGAGTTTAATGAACAACAAAAGTTAAGAGCAGATATGGTGCCAGATGGTACAATAGATATCGCTGATCTTATGGTTCTTAAACAATATGTATC
>JAEXNS010000187.1 GCA_023439605.1 Bacillota bacterium
TCCGCTATATCATTTACTGTAAATTCAAATTTTACATTTGACAAGTCTTCCATATCTCCATTTTTTACGGTTGTTTTTATAGTCCAGTTTACTTCGTTAGAATTATTTATACTTGTTTTTTCGCCCTTGATTTTATTGCCATTTATAGATACAGAAGATAAACTTGTATCATGGTTTGTTCTAAATGTTATTTTCACCTGTTCGCCGTCTTTTACTAGTTTGCTCGTATTTGCTGAGTTTGTAGAGATTAATTTTAAATCTGTAACTTCAATAGGTGCAAAGTATTGAAGCTGATTTTCAACACCTTTTTCCGTTTTCTTTACCTGTGTATTTTCAGCTATATCATTTACTGTAAATTCAAACGTTACATCTGATAAGTCAATCATATCTCCATTTTTTACAGTTGTTTTTACACTCCAGTTTACCGAGTTGGAAGCAGCTACACTTGTTTTTTCCCCCTCGATTTTCTTACCATTTATGAATACAGAGGAAAGACTTGTGTCATGGTTTGTTCTAAATGTTATTATCACTTGGTCTCCGTCTTTTACTAGTTTGCTCGTATTTGCTGAGTTTGTAGAACTTAACTTTAACTCTGTAACTTCAATAGGTGCAAAGTATTTAATTTGGTTTTCAACATCTTTTTCCGTTTTCTTTACTGGTGTATTTTCTGCTATATCATTTACTGTGAATTCAAACGCTACATTTGATAAGTCAATCATATCTCCATTTTTTACAGTTGTTTTTATAGTCCAGTTTACTTCGTTAGAATTATTTATACTTATTTTTTCGCCCTCGATTTTCTTGCCATTTATTGAAACAGAAGAAAGGCTTGTGTCATGATTTGTTCTAAATGTTATTATTACTTGGTCGCCGTCTTTTACTAATTCACCTTTATTTGCTGAGTTTGTGGAACTAAAATTTAATTCTGTTATTTCAATTGGAAGATAAAATGTTGCTATTTTTTTATCTGTATAATTTACAACAGTTTCATTTTTTACGTTATCCGAAAATTTTATACTCTTTAACTCTAGTTCTGAAAGGTCGTTTTCTTTTAGAAAATCAAATATTTCTATATCTTCATTTATTGTAAATTCAGCCTCATAAATTCCATTTTCAACGTTTGTTACATTTGATACTGTAAAGTTTTCTTCAGTACCCCTTACACCATATACAAGACTTATTTCCTTTGACAATCCAGAACCTTCACCATCTGATAGTGAAAATTTTGTTTTTATGGTATCGCCTATTTTTACAGAGTTTATATTTTCTGCGTATTGTGTACTATCTTTTCTTTTTACTGAAAAAACTGGTTCTTTTGTTATCCATGGTTTTTGAGAGTCTAACTTTATATCTTCTACATCTAAAAATTTGCCTGTGTGATAAAAGTCTACTTTTTCATTACTTTCCTTTGATCTTTGGTAAATAGATAGCATTAATTCTGTTTTTAATTTTCCGTCAAAAATCGTGTTTTCATTTTGGGTTGCAAGAGTAAAATTATAACTTGTCAACTCACCTTCTATAATTTCATTGTAACAAACTCCCGCATTGCTTTTTGGATAATTAAAATCTATAAAATTATTTTCTTCTTTATTTAAACTAAATAGTAGTCTTTTATTTTCAGTTTCTACATTTAATAAGTATTCCGAACTATCCTTATTCCAACTTTTGTTTTCTGGGGAATAATCAAAACTATATTCATAGCTAGAATCAGTTAAAATAAATTTTTCGCTTTCTAGTGATATATTTTTCTTTTTATACCATTTTGAACTATCGTTTATATTAACTCTTATACTTGCATTTAATGCCAAATCATTTTCAAAAGGACTTAAAGCAATAAAAACTTTATAAAACTTCATATTGGGATTTGATTTTAATAATTTTTCATCGAAATATTCATACATATTATTTATTTCGTTTTCATCTATCAAATTATAACTCATTGTAAAAGAATCTTTTACCTCTTCATTAATTACATTTAAATTCATGCTAACATTTTTGGGCTCTGTATTTTTAACTCCAACATAGAAAACGATTGATTTTTCATTTAACCTTATTGCATTTTGGGTATCTTTTATTCTTTTATCAAATACTATATCCATTTGTGTATTGTCAATATTTAAATTGATATTACCTACTAAAATATCACCAAATGTCAAATCAAAAACAACTTTTGTTTGAACCTCATTGATAATTTTAAACTTAATTGTAAAATACAAAGTTTCCCCAACTAACTCTGTTTTGGTATCATGTCGTATATCTCCATTTAATTTACTTTGGATACTATTATTGACAGTATCTATTATTTGCTTTGTGTCTATAACCCCTTTTACATTAAAAGAGAAATCTACTTGTTTAAAATAATTTTCATCATTGTCATCTAAATCTACCGATTTAAAATCGTTGTTGTAAAAATTATCTTGGTTAAAAATATCATTTATTTCTACCGTTTCCTCATATTTATTATCAAGATAATCTACTGCTGTAATCTTATAAATACCGTTTTCTGTTGTTTTGTATTCTCCATTATCTGAATCATAACTACTTAAAATAATATCATCTTTTGATACTTCTACAAGTTTTACCCCTATGCCATCATCTTTAAATGAAAATGTTAGCCTAGATTTTTCTTTTATATGAAGACCGTTTAACTCCTGTTTATTGATTTCTTCATTTGTTTGAGTTATTTGATTTTTGGTTGGTTGAGTTTTATCAAGTACAAAATCGCTCGCTTCTATTTTTACTTTTGTTGCATTGTTTATGTTGTAGTTATTTTCATTACTTAACAAGACATACTTATATGACTTGTCTTTTGAAAATGTGTTCTTATCAATTTTTACAACGGCAAATGCTCTATTTCCACATTGTATATTTTCAATTTTTAAAAATTCTTCTTCATTTTCAAATATAATAAGAGTTCCTTTCCAGTTATTATACTTGTTTATTCTTAAATAAAGATTTTCATACAAAGTGTACGAAGAATTATCTATATTATTTTCAGTTTGAGCTGAAACCTGTGTATCTTCAGTTCCATTTGTTGTAGATGTAATACTTGTCCCTAGTTCCGTTTCTTCTGCGTTTTCTATTTGATTTGAAATCTGCGTTTCTTGAGTCTTTTTTGTGTAATAAAATATTGCTTCCTTGTTTTGTGCTCCTTTTATATGGAGTATTGAAAAACCCAATGCAAATAATAAAACTACACCTAATATAATTATCATTATATTTTTTATTTTAATCCTACTCATTTTTTATCCCCTTTATTGTATTAATTCAAATTTATATCCATATTCTTCTGCGTATGCTTTTGCTGTAGAATTTTCATAACCTATTACAGTTATATTTTCAACTCTAAGACCACTAAAAATTTTTAATCCAAATTCTATATTAGGGTTTTTAAAGATCATTCTTCTTAAATCTACACAACCTCGGAATGCAGCCTCATCTACTAACTGTACATTTTCAGGTATAATTATTTCCTCTGCATTTACTCCTGCAAAAGATAGAAGACCTATATATTCAACCCCAGTACCTATAGTAAGATTTTTTACACCCATACAATTTACAAATGCAGCATCCTCTATTCTTTTTATATTATCTGGTATATGTATCTCAGATATATTTTTACAATAATCAAAAGTACTATCACTTATAACTGTCATGCTAGTTGGAATATTAACTGATGATAACCATTTACAATTTTTAAACGCTGACTTTCCTATAGTGTAAATACCATTTGGTAGGTTTATATTACTCAATGCGTTACAACTTTCAAAAGCCGAATCACCTATAATCTTCATAGTTTCTGGCAAAGTAACAGCGTTTATCTTCCACATTCCATAAAACGCACTTGCACCTATTTCAGTAATGGGACATCCTTCTAAATAAGCAGGCACAACAACATCTATTTGCTCGTTTGGTCCTACATAACTGATTATCTTTGCCTCTCCATTTTGAATAGTATAATCAAAATCTATTGCGTTCACCTGAACACTACAAGTTGCGATTTTTCCATTTGCTGAACTCGCTGTTATAACGGCTTGTCCTGCTGATTTTGCAACTATATTTCCTCCGTTTACTGAGGCAACAGCATCATTGTTAGAACTCCAGTTTATTGTTTTATCATCTGCATTTTCTGGTGAAACACTAGCTGAAATACCTATGGTATCACCTTTTTTTATGCTTAAACTTCCGTTGCTTATATTTACCGATGAAACTTCTACTACTTGTGGGGCAACAGGCACTACTTCTTTTTTTGTTGTTACTGCT
>JAEXNS010000256.1 GCA_023439605.1 Bacillota bacterium
TGTATCAGCTATCGTTAATCTTATACAAAGTGGTAAGTCAAGTGCTTTTATTTTTATTGTTCCGTTTTTGGTATGTTCAGCGGCGTTTTTTATTATGTTTGATAAAGCTTCATTCAGCCATTTTTCATCTTGAAAAATACATATGTTACTGTCTATTTCTATTTTTATAGAATTGTTGTTTATGTTTATAACGGGATTGATTTCTTTTAAAGATTCATTTATAGTGTTTATTAGGGGTTGATTTTTCTTGTTGTATTTTACAAAATCAGCTTCAAGACGTGCTAATTTAAGTTGGTTTTGGATTAACCAATCCAGTTTTATTATTTGATTTTCATTTGATATTATAAAGTCTTTTAAAGAATTATCTTGGACATTGTTTTTTAAGATGTCATTGTTAAGCTTCAAAACAGAAAGAGGTGTTTTGATTTGGTGTGATATATCACTTATGAAATTTTTAAGATGTGTTTTGTCTAGTTTGAATTTTTCTGATGAATAATTTATTCTATCGGATAGTGTTTTTGTTGAGTAAATTAATGAATACAAATCACCATCTAAGGCATAGTCTGTTATATTTATCTTTGTGTTATCCACTATTTTATCTATTATATCTACAGTTTTACGTATGTTTTTATATATCTGATTTAAGATTATAATTGGTATAAAAGAAAAGAGTATAATTAAAATAGGAAACAGAAAGCATAGAGAAAAGTTTTTATTTATATTATAATGGTTTGTTAGTAATGTTTTGTCTGTATCAATGTTTAAACCTGTTTTTGATAGTATTTTTGTTCCCTGTTTAGTGTCAATATTACTTTTTAAAGATAAGGCAGAAATAATAATTGATTCACTTACGTTATTTTCTTTTAATATGGTAGCTATTTCAGTATCTCTTATATAAAGTTGCTTTATATAGTTTTTTTGAGTGTTTTCCATCAGTAAATAACTTAAAAAGAAGCCTGTTAAAATGAATATTACAGCAGTAAAAATATAAATTCTAAAGTGTTTATTTGAAATAGAATTTAATCCATCCATTTGTAGCCTATCCCCCTTATAGTTTTTATATGCTTTTTATCTTCCGTATCTATTTTTTCACGTAAACGACTTATTAAAACAGAGAGGGTATTGTCATCTACAAATTCCTCTTTTGAATCCCATAAATGTGTTAAGAGTTGATTTCTAGACAATATTATGCTTGAATTAAGCTTCAAATAATTCAAAAGTTTTAGCTCATATGATGATAGAACAACATCATTTTCTTTGTTTTTAGGATAGCATCTTCTTATTATGGCTTTTATTCTTAGTAAAAGTTCATCTAGCTTAAAGGGTTTTGTTATATAATCGTCAGCCCCTATGTTAAAACCTTGTATAATTTCTTCCGATTCATCACAAGCTGTCAAAAATATTATAGGGATATTTAATTTTTGTCTTATTTTTTTACATAAGTCATATCCGTTCCCATCAGGTAACATAATATCTAATATAATAAGCTCAACTGAGTCTATTAAATATTCTGCATCGTTTATATTTTCTGCAGTAAAAATTTCATATCCCTCTTTTTTTAAAGCAAATTTAAGACCTAAAATAAGATCTTTATTATCTTCTACAATTAATATTTTTGTCATTTTTTACTCTCTCCTTATGTAAAATAACACCAAATAAAAATGGGTTATATTTTATTTTATGTATTTAAATTCAATTATAAAAAGATTGCAAACTAGTTGCCAAGAATTCTATAGAAAAATTGCAAACCGTTAAACTCGATAAAACAAGTTGATACAATCTAAAGTTCAAATCGGTTTAATAGGGTTGACAATTTGAGTTGATTATATTATAATATAATTGGTAACTTTGTTGGTAACGTATTTAAACTAGGTTTGTGTTAAGATAAACTCGGTTGACGGAACAAAGTTTCAAAACTAGAAAAGGAGAATAGCATAGAATGAACAACCATATTACCATAAAAGAGTTTGCAACACTAGCAAACGTTACAACCCAGGCTGTTTACAAAAGATTAAACCAATCAGATGGCCAAATGAATGAGTTTGTAAAAATGGAAGGTAAAATAAAGCTGATTAGCAAAGAAGCATTGAAGCTTTTTGCTGATTATAAAACAGTTGAAAATGTTGCAAACGAAGAAAAAAAAGTTGAAACGGAATTAAACTCAAATATAGAGAAGTTAAAAAGTGAAACGGTTGATATATTGTTTAAGCAGTTAGAAACAAAAGATACGCAAATAGGTCAACTTATTGATTCAAATAAATTTCAATATGAAAACATGAAAAGTCAACTTGACATGAAAGATAAACAAATAATTGAGTTGCAGAAACTACTTGATCAACAACAACAACTACATAGACAGGAACAAGAAAATATTAAGCTGTTGACAGTAGATGAAACTGCAAAAAATAAAAAAGGTATATTTAAAAAACTCTTTAAAAAAAATAAAGTTGAATTACAATATTAAAATAAATTTAAAAGTCGAAACTAAAAATGTTTCGACTTTTAAATTTATCAAAGGAAGTTAAGTAGTTGGTTTATAAGTTGCAGAAACAACACGTATTATTCCTGTTAAATCTCGTATAGTTTGTATATCAGTAAAACCGGTGTTTAGAAGTATGTTTGCAACATCGTTTTCTTGACCTATTCCTATTTCATAAGATATTATACCGTTTTGCTTTAAACACTTTTTCCATATCTTTGAGATAGAAGTATAAAATTGCAAACCATCGTCTCCTCCAAATAAAGCAAGATTAGGTTCATGCTTAACTTCTTCCTGTAAGTTGCAAATATCATTTTTAGTTAAATAGGGAGGGTTGGAAACTATAATATCAAAGTTTTCAAAATAATTTGTGAAATCCTTATTTAGTACGTCTCCCTCAAAAACAGTTACATTTGAGTTGTTAAGTTTAATGTTCTGAGTTAAGTAGTTTAAAGCTTCTTTTGAAAATTCTACAGCACAAACTGTTGAATTTGGTAACATCTTTTCTAAAGTTATTGCTATACATCCACTTCCGGAACACAAATCAAGTATCCTTGGGTTTTTAATGGAGTTTGCAACAGAAATTATATATTCAACTAGAGTTTCTGTATCTTGTCTAGGAATTAAAACACCTTCACCAACTAAAAACTTAAAGCCATAAAACTCCCATTCCCCTAAAATATATTGCAGGGGATAGCCAGAGCTTCTTTTTTTTACGATGTCAGATATTTTGTGTAAAAGTTTCTCATCAACCATCTGATTACCATTTAAAAGTAGTTGATTGAAGTTTATATTAAAAACATGTTGTATGATACACTTCGACTCAAAGATATAGCTTTCAATCTTTGCTTTTTCCAACAAGGATTTTGTGTTTGTATAAAGTTCACTTAAGGTTACCACTGATCATCCTCCAAGTTATCTGGAATACATGGTGTAACTGCAGCTATAGCAATTTCTATTTGTTTATCATCTGGCTCCTTGGTTGTCAACCTTTGAAGTTGTAAACCTGGAGAAGAAATAAATCTTGTGAAAGCATTATTGTTTCTTCCAGCTAAACGAATAAATTCATATGAAATACCAATTATCAAAGGCAATAGCGCGGTTTGTACTAACAATCTATAGACTATTTTTAAAGCTTGTGAAACTTCTTCAAACCTTGGTATAAATGAAAAAACAAAAATGCTGGTAAATAAAGATATTAAAAGAAAGCTTGTTCCACATCTAGGATGAAATCTAGAATGTTTTTTTATATTTTCAACAGTTAATTCATCGCCAGCTTCTAGACATGCAATAGTTTTGTGCTCTGCACCATGATATTGATATGTCCTTTTAATATCCTTTAGCAAAGAAGTAACACCAAGATATCCAATAAAAATTGTAATCTTAACTAGGCCTTCAACAATTGTTCTTAAAACGCTTGAGTTTGCCAAGGGTTTTGTAATAAGTGTAGGTATAAATTTAAATAGAAACAAACTTAATACCAAACCAAAAACCAGGGCAATAATGGATACTATATTCATTAACTTATCACCTAATTTATCGGTTAACCATTTTTCAAACTTAGACATTTCTTCTTCTTCGCTATCGTCATCAAGCTGTTTATCTGCGGACTTCATCAAACATTTGTATCCTGTAATCATGGAAGAAACGAAATTAAAAGAACCACGTATAAAAGGTGTTTTTTTATACCATGGATTTTTTTTAGGATCTTTCTCATCCCATACTTCTAGATCTATTTCCCCATTTGGCAAACGACATGCCATAGCGGATTTATAAACACCCTTCATCATTATTCCTTCAATTAATGCCTGTCCGCCTATTTTTGACTTGTGAGTTTTATCTTTGCTCATAAAAACTTCATCCTCCAGTTGTTATTTTGTTGTCTTTATTCTCGCTTTTTTGTATAGGTAAAGTAATAATAACAGTAGTACCAACGCCTTCTTTACTTAGTATATCTATAGACCCATTGTGCATGGTTATTATTTCGTTTGCAACCGCCAAACCAATACCAGAACCACGTTTTGTATGATTTGCTTTATAAAATTTGGTTTTGATTTTAGGTAAATCGACTTCTTTTATTCCACAGCCGGTATCTTGGATTAAAATATGAATGTTATCTTTATTTTGATTTTCGCCTTGAGATGCTTCAATTGTAATCGTACCATTTTGAGAATTATACTTTAAAGCATTATCAATTATATTAATAAAAACCTGTCTTAATCTATTTTTGTCTCCATAAACAAAAGGGAGCATTTCAGGAGCATTATAAATTATTTCAATTTTATCACGCTTAGCCTTTTCTGTATATATCAAAAGGGCGTCTTCCAGTTCAGCAAGAATATCTATAGTTGAAAGATTAAGCGTAAATTTACCACTTTGTATTCTAGAAAAGTCAAGAAGTTCCTCAACCATTTGAGACAATCTTTCAGTTTCGTTTATAATAACATGAATACCTTTTTTCATAGTAATAGTATCATTATCTTCAGTCAATGTTTCAGCCCAGCCTTTTATAGCAGTCAATGGTGTTCTTAGTTCATGTGAGACTGAAGAAATGAATTCATTTTTCATATTTTCAGTGTTGGAGAGTTCATCGGCCATATGATTTATAGCACGACATAAATCACCTATTTCATCTTCTGAATTATTTTCTATTCTTATTGAAAAATCCCCCATTGCAAACTTACCAGCAGTATTACTTATTTGTTGAATAGGTTTTACGATTGAACTTACAAAATAGAAACCCGTTAAAATCAGCAGAAACAAAACAACCAAGCAACATATAACAACTAAGACAATTAAGTTGAAAACATAGTTGTCAACTTCGGATAAAGAGACAACAATTCTCATTGCATTAAAATCAGTATCTAAATCTGCTATGGAATAGGTAACAGACATCACCTTTTCTCCACTTTCTGTTCTTCCTATCCAATACCCAGTCTTTACTTCGCTTTCCATAGCCATTTTGTAATCTTGTTCAAGTAGTGTAGAGGTTGCGGAAAAGCCAGAAGAGGTGAGAACAATATTTCCTTTAGAATTTACAGCCATAAGCTCCATATGATTTTTATCAGAAAAATTTTCAACTATATTTTTTACCTCAGTTGCAAAGTTTTTAGTTGAGTCGGTTGCATATCGGTTTAAAATACCTGTTACAGAGTTTAACTTTGAAGAGATATATTGCTGTGTGGAACTGTAATAATAATTTTGAACTCCAAAAATTAATGAAGCAAGTATAATTAGCAGAATAAGCAGTAAAACACCAAGATTATTAATTATCCATCTTGAAGTAATACTATTTTTAGAGATTCTGCGTTTCATTTTTCCCCTCCTATGTAAATGGAATGATTTTTTAAAGAGTAAAAATTATTCATTCCACTTATATCCATACCCCCAAATTGTCATAATATATTCAGGATTTGAGGGTTCATCTTCAATTTTCATTCTTATTCTTCTTATATTTACATCCACAATTTTATCGTCACCATAGTATGATTCGCCCCATATTTGATTTAGTATGCTTGTTCTGTCTAGTGCTGTATTTTTGTTATTCATAAAATATTCTAGAATTTGATATTCTACTTGAGTCAAATCTACTAAAAATCCGTTTTTAGTAACTGTACGGCTTTTTAAATTAATGACAAAAGGACCGGATTCGATAATTGGGGAATTTTCATCCTTTATAAAACTCATACAAACTCGTCTGTAGATAGCGTCAACACGTGCTGTAAGTTCAGAAGGGGAGAAAGGTTTGGTTATATAATCATCTGCCCCAATCATTAGACCGCTTACTTTATCCATTTCCTGAGTTTTTGCTGAAAGCATTATAATTCCTAAGGTAGAACTTTTTTCTCGAAGTTTTTTACATACAGTGAAACCATCTATTCCTGGCATCATGATATCAAGAAGTGCAACATCAAAACTTCCATGTTCATTTTCAAAGACTTTCAAAGCGTCTTCGCCACAATTTACATCAATAACTTCGTAACCAGCTCTTTTTAAATTTATAACAACAAAGTCTCTGATTACGTCTTCGTCTTCACAAACAAGTATCCTTTTCATAATATTCTCCTTCTGTAGATTAAATATGTATATATTTTGATAAATAGATTTTAGTTTTACTATTCAGTCTATGTATAGGTTGGAGACATTTTACCGAAGGTCTAGGGCGGATCGGAAAGCCCGGTCGACTCCGTAGAGTCGAAACCTCTGTAAAAAATCGCAAACTTTAATTTTAGGAAGTATAATAACATTTTATAGAAATTTGAAATAAAATTGTACTTCAGAAAGCGAGATTAATAAATCTTCTTTTTGATTTTCAGGTATAAAAACAAGATATTTTTTATCACCTTTTGTCTTAATTATTTTATATCCATTTTTTATTTTATCAGTAGTATTTTCATCATCAACAACAGAAATTCTTAGTAATTCAGGCATTAAACCATTTAAATCGCCTTCAAATTTATAAAATATTATTTCATTATTTTCTATTTTGACTGTAACTTTATCCATCCATTTTTCCGGAAGAATAAAAGAGTAACCATCATTAACGCTAGTATATCCAGAATATTTCCTCATAATCATATTATCTTCATAAACCATCCAATTAGTCATTTTTAATTGTTCTGTTTCAGACAAAGTTTCATATCCTTTAAAGATAGACATAACAGGAATTTCTATAATACTATCGTTGTCAATATCTTTTGACAAAAGTGAGGAGGGTCGAACTGTTGAGGGTGGGGCTTCAGGATTATTAAAAATAGCATTTTGCAGATATATATTATTTTCTTTAAGTTTAGCTGGATAAAAAATTTCTGTCATAATAGAGTTGCTACTTACAACGCTGTCTATATATATAGCTGGGGAAGTGTCATTTATGGTTCCATATAGTAGTTGAACTATGTCATTAGATGTTTCATTAAGCGGGAGCGGTGGGGTGGAAATGAGCTGATTATCTGAATTTGAAAAGATGATTTGAGCACTTTTAGGTGCACTACTTATGTATAAAAGTTCATTATAGCTATCATTTTCAATATCATGTACATCAATAATGGAATAAGAGCCTAAACGTTGACTTTTTAGTTGTCCCTCACTTATATTTTCATCCTTTATAGAATTATAATAATATATTTCGGCAAGTTTTTCAGATTGATTACTAAAGCCAACAATTATATAGATATACTCAGAATCTCCTAGCTTAGAAACTATAACCTTTTCTATTTCTAAACCTTCAACCGCACTATCGTGCACGGATTCCCACTTTCCATTTCTTTGATCTAAAATATTCATTCTCAATGAACTTTGATCTGGCGATAAAATATTTTTTTTGTAAAAAACAATTGCTTCATTTGAGGGTTCATTATCTATATTTTCAACAATAAAAGCTGAAAGATAATTACCAGTACGAGGATATTTCAAGCTTATTTTTGATCCTTCTGAAGCTATTAAAGCTTGATAAATTTGTTCTTGTTCTTCGCTTAATTTTGGTGGTTTAAGTAAATTTTCAACATCTGTACTTAAGGTACAACTAGTCATAAACAAACTAGATAAAACAAGTACAAAAAAAAATATTTTCTTCAAGTTAAGCCTCCGATTCATTAAAAATATAATTATAAAATTAAATTATATGTGAATACTAATTTAAATAATTATATCATATTTAGATTAGTTTAGCAAATAATTTTTACATTTAAAAGTAAATGAAATTTAGGTGAAATACATTGACGTTTGTAAATGTATAGATTATAATTAATGTATAATTATAACTTGACTTTGTTAATATTTGATTGATAAAGGTAAAATTCATGATTTAGTAGGAGCTTCGACTCTGCGGAGTCGACCGGGCTTTCCGGTCGTCCTGGACCTTCGGTAAAATATCTCCGCCTTATACATATAGATGAAAAGTAACATTCAATTAAGTATTTTAAAATATTAGTAGCATGATAAAGGTGAAATTTATAATTTATTAGGAGCTTTGCTCTGTACTTACTATAAAATAATGGAGTGATAAAAAATGATTGAAAAATGGTTGGAAGAACTCTCTATAATTATACAAACAAATTTTTGGATAGCACCTTTTTTAGCATTAATAGCAGGGATATTGGCTTCTTTTACGCCGTGTTCTTTATCTAGCATACCATTGGTAATTGGGTATGTGGGGGGAACAGGGCAAAAAGATACTAAAAAAGCTTTTAAAATTTCAATGTTTTTTGCACTTGGTTCGGCTATTACATTTACAGTTTTAGGTGTAACTGCATCACTTGCAGGAAAGTTGATTGGAACTAGTTCAAAATGGTGGTATATTGTTTTAGGTGTGATTATGGTTCTGATGTCAATACAAACACTTGAAATTTTCGAGATAATACCGTCAAGTTATTTAACCAGTAAAAACAATAAAAAAGGTTATTTAGGTGCTTTTATTACAGGTATACTTGCAGGTGTATTTTCATCTCCGTGTTGCACCCCTATTTTAGTTGCACTTTTAGCAGTAGTTGCAGGAAAAGGAAATTTATTATGGGGAGGATTATTGTTTTTGATGTATTCTATAGGTCATGGTACTTTAGCGGTTATAGCAGGCACATCTACAGGGTTAGTAAAGAGAATAACTACCAGTAAAAAGTATGGAAAGTTAAGTGGTATTTTGAAAATTATAATGGGTGTGGCTATTTTGTTAATAGGTTTGTATATGTTTTATTTAGGATTTTAAAAACGGGTTTTGAAATAAGATTACATTTAACGTTGCTATTCATTTATTAAAGGTAAAGTTTACTGTTTTGCGGGAGTTTCGACTCTGCATAGTTTATCGGGCTTTTCGGTTGCCATAAATCTTTGGTAAAACATATTTTCATTAAGCATATGGCGGAATAGTAACGATTTAATCCTAATTTTTTTGAATCTAATGGAGGTGTATAATGAAAAATCTTTGTTTTTGGGTAATGGTTTTAATAATAGCGTTAAATTTTACTGGTTGTTCTTCAAAATCTAATTTAAAAGAAATAAATGAAAATTCATTAATAGGTGTAACTATAGGTGATAAATTAGTTAAATTAGATAAAATTGATGCAAATGATGATAGGTTATTGGATAATAATATTTCAAATGATACAGACTTTGAAATGGAAAAAAATATATTCAGTCCTTTGCTACAGGATGTTCAAACATTTTCCTCCAATAGCGAATTAAAAATTAAATTGAATAATAGAGAGGATTATGATGATATAATTATTTATGATCATCTTTTAAACGAAGATGGTTGTAGCTATTTTAATCGTTCAATAAATAAATATGATTTTAAGAATAAAGAAGATTTAAATGTGATATTAAAAAATCATCCATCTAAATTTTTATCAAGTGATAGTAATTTTTTAATTGATGGTGAGAAAAGAGGATTTAGAGTTATTTTAAAAAACAAAGATACGATAATAGAATATGTTTTTGTTGTACATTTGAAAAACTCATAATAAAATAATTTATTAAAATATTGACAAAGTATAGATAGTGTGATAATATATTAATATCTTTAGGGGCAGGGTGCAATTCCCTACCGGCGGTAATATGATTTATTCATTAGCCCGAGAGCTTTTAAAAGCTGATTTTGGTGAGATTCCAAAGCCGACAGTAAAGTCTGGATGAAAGAAGATAATAAGCATATGTGTTAAACATTTTTATGTATTAATAAAGCTTATACCCTTGAATTTATTCAAGGGTATTTTTTGCGAGGTGTATATGTCAAATTTTGATTTAAATTATATGAAAAGGGCAATTGAAATTGCAAAAAAGGGAGTAGGTTTTGTAAATCCAAACCCTCTTGTTGGGGCTGTTATTGTCAAAGATGGCAAAATAATTGGAGAAGGGTATCATCAAAAATATGGTGAACTTCATGCAGAAAGAAATGCAATTGCAAACTGTTGTGAGTCTCCCAAAAACGCTCATATATACGTTACTTTAGAACCATGTTGTCATTATGGGAAAACGCCGCCATGTACAGAGGCTATTATAGAAGCTGGAATTTCAAAAGTAATTATAGGCTCAACGGATAAAAATCCAATAGTTCATTGTAATGGAATTCAATTTTTAAAAGATAAAGGTGTAGAGGTAGTAACTGGTGTTTTAGAAGAAGAATGTGATGAATTAAATGAAATATTTTTTCATTATATATTAAAAAAACGTCCGTTTGTAATTATGAAATATGCAATGACTGTAGATGGTAAAATAGCAACAACAACAGGACGATCAAAATGGATTACATCTGAAAAGTCAAGGGAAAATGTTCATTTTACGAGAAATAGAGTATCTGCAATAATGGTTGGGATAGGTACAGTTCTTGTAGACGATCCCATGCTGAATTGTAGATGTGAAAACGCCGGTGAACTTATACGTGTTGTATGTGATAGCAATTTAAAAATACCATTTGAATCAAACATAGTAAAGACTGCCAATAAAATAAAGACCTATGTAGCATATACAGAAGATATTGAAAATAAGTCAGAGAAATTACAGAGATATGGTATAAATTTAATTTTAACACCTAAAAAAAATAATAAAGTAGATTTAAATTATTTGATGGATTATTTGGGTGGAGAAAATATAGATAGTATTTTGTTAGAGGGCGGTTCGGAATTAAACTTCAGTGCTTTGGAAAATGACATAGTAGATAAACTTCAAGTATATATAGCACCAAAAATATTTGGTGGAAAAGATGCTAAATCAGCTGTAGCGGGTATTGGCGTAAATAATCCTAATGAGGCATTTTTATTTTCAAGTCCAAAAATTCAAATGTTTGATGAAGATATATTAATAGAATATAAAAAAAGTAAGGTGAAAAAATGTTTACTGGAATTATTGAAGAAATAGGCGAAGTTTTTCAAATACAACAGGGTGCAAAATCTTTGAAGATTAAAATAAAAGCTTCAAAAGTGATAGAGGATGTTTCCGTAGGTGATAGTATAGCGGTAAATGGAATATGTCTTACTGTTTGTGAATTTAACGATAATACATTTTCAGCAGATGTTATGGCAGAAACCATAAGAAAGAGTTCCATGTCAGGGTTGAAAATGGGTTCACGAGTAAATTTAGAAAGAGCAATGTCTGCAAATGGACGTTTTGGAGGTCATATAGTTTCAGGCCATATAGATGGAATAGGGAAAATAGAAAATATAAAGCCAGAAGACAACGCAATATGGTTTACTATTTCAACAACAAAGGATTTATCAAAGTACATAGAGAAAAAAGGATCTATTGCAATAGAAGGAATAAGATTAACTGTTGCAGAGGATAAAGGAGATATATTTAAAGTGTCAATAATACCGCATACTGCAAAAGAGACCATATTATCTATAAAAAAATCAGGTGATGTAGTAAATTTAGAATGTGATATTGTTGGAAAATATATAGAAAAGTTAATTAATAGAGGAGAAACTAGTTCAATAACAAAAGATTTTTTAGCTTTGCATGGTTATTAAAAATTAGTTTCTATTCAGCAGTTAAATGTAAACGTTGGAAATTTCGACTCTGCGGAGTCGACCGGGCTTTCTGGTCGCATTGGACCTTCGGTAAAATACATCTGCATGAATCGTAAAAATAATAATTTGAAAGAAGAGATATTTATGTTTAAGTTCAATACAATAGAAGAAGCGTTAGAAGATTTAAGAAATGGTAAAATAATTTTAGTAACAGATGATGAAGAGCGTGAAAATGAGGGGGATTTAATTTGTTCGGCTGAGTTTGCAACTCAAGAAAACGTAAACTTTATGGCGGTATACGCAAAAGGGCTTATATGCATGCCTATGAGTAAAAAATATATAGATAAGCTTGGATTAAGACAAATGGTTGCACACAATACTGACAACCATTCAACTGCGTTTACAGAATCAATAGACCACGTAAGTACTACTACTGGAATATCAGCGTATGAGCGTTCAGTTACTGCACTTAAATCTGTTGAGGAGGATGTACAACCAGCTGATTTCAGAAGACCTGGTCATATGTTTCCGCTAGAGTCAAAATTGGGTGGGGTATTAGAAAGAAATGGGCATACAGAAGCTACAGTTGATTTAATGAGATTGGCAAAACTAAAAGAAGTAGGGCTTTGCTGTGAGATAATGAGTGATGATGGTACGATGATGAGAACACCTGAACTGATTGAATTTTCACAAAAGCATAATTTAAAATTTATAACTATAAGTGCGTTACAAAAATATCGTAAAATAAACGATATATTTATGAAAAAAGAAGCGGAAGCAAAAATGCCTACAAAATACGGTGATTTTACTATATATGGTTTTGTGAACGATATAAATGGTGAGCATCACATTGCATTGGTTATGGGTGATGTTGCAAATAATGAACCTGTGTTGTGTAGAGTTCATTCGGAATGTCTAACTGGAGATGTTTTAGGCTCTTGTAGATGTGATTGTGGACAACAATTTGACGCTGCCATGAAGCAAGTTGGTAAAGAGGGAAGAGGCGTAATTGTTTATTTAAGGCAAGAGGGGAGAGGCATTGGACTTATAAATAAATTAAAGGCTTATGAACTGCAAGATAAGGGATTGGATACAGTCGAAGCTAATATAGAGCTTGGTTTTGCACCAGATTTAAGAGATTATAGTTGTGGTTCTCAAATATTGACTTCATTGGGAGTGCATAAGTTAAGATTATTGACTAATAATCCAGAGAAAATAAATGGTCTTTCAGATTATGGTATAGAGGTAGTTGAAAGGGTTCCTATAGAAATGGAAGCTAATGAAAATGACGAGTTTTATTTAAAGACAAAGCAACATAAAATGGGGCATTTATTTTCTTATTAATAAAAATTATAAGGTTATTTACTAATAATTAATTAAAAATATATAATTTAACGATTTGGCAGGGGTTTCGACTCTGCGGAGTCGACCGGGCTTTCCAGTCGCCCTAGACCTTCGGTATAGTAAATTAAAAAATAAAAGTTTACTCGATTTTTTCAAAAATCGTGGGATTCAAAAGGGCAACGCCCTTTGTCGTTCTTCGCAAAGAACGAAATTCCAAATGCTTAAAAGAGGATTTAGGGTAGCGAATGAAATGAGCGTA